>NZ_JBBECH010000038.1:75874-113220 GCF_040881935.1 Saccharospirillum sp.
GGCAACGGGTTTTGATCCCGTCATCCGCAGGTTCGAGTCCTGCCGGCCCAGCCATTTTCCAGTCTTCAGTGGTAGCAAGTCTTCTCTGTTGCCGGTACAGTTCCTAGCCTAATGGGCCGTCGCCAAGTGGTAAGGCAACGGGTTTTGATCCCGTCATCCGCAGGTTCGAGTCCTGCCGGCCCAGCCATCAAGTACAGCATCTGCTTTTCCGTTATCGACCCTTACCCTTTCATGACAGCCCCCGTGCTTCTCATTGACGGCGATAATCGCTATCGTGACCCGTCCATCGAAAGGAACCCGACGCATGTCCATCGCTTATCACCCGCTGATCGAGGCCGACCAACTGGCCGACTGGCTGGCTAACCCCGACATCGCCTCTCCATTACTGCTGGATTGCCGGTTCAACCTGGCCGACCCGGCTGCGGGCGAACAGCACTACCTGCGAGAACACCTGCCCGGGGCTGTCTACGCCCATCTGGATAGGGATTTATCTGGCACCCGCATACCCGGCCAGACCGGTCGTCACCCCCTGCCCCACCCTGAGGACTGGCAAGTCCGCTTGCGCGACTGGGGCGTCAATGACGACACCACTGTCGTTGTATACGACCAGAGCAATGCCATGTTCGCCGCAAGAGCCTGGTGGTTGCTGCGCTGGGCGGGTGTCTCGAGGGTTCAGGTGCTCAATGGCGGACTGGATGCCTGGCACGGGCCGATGCAATCGGGTGCCGACAATCACCCGCACCGCTCAGGAACTCTGACCGTTAGCTGCTCACCCGACTGGGTAATCTCCAGCAAACAAGTGCAGGACGCACTGCCCGACCTGTCCTTGCTGGATGCGAGAGCCCTGCCACGCTATCTGGGCGAACAGGAACCTCTGGATGCCAAAGCCGGTCACATCCCCGGTGCCCGCTGCGCAGATTTCACCGGCAATCTTGATGCAAACGGCCACTTCCGGGAACCGGACGCCCTGGCCGAGCGTTTTGCCTCGGTAGCCAGCCAAACAAATCTGGTGAGTTATTGCGGCTCGGGTGTAACCGCCTGTCATAACATCCTGGCGATGACGCTGGCAGGCTACCCGCAACCCCGACTTTATGCCGGATCCTGGAGTGAATGGATCACCGATCCGCAACGCCCCATCGAAACCGACCCATCCAAGGAGCCCGTTTTATGATCAAGCGCCTGATCGTTACGCTGTCCGTGGCCTTGTGCAGTATTACCGTGCATGCGACCGACTCCGTTAATATTCTGGTTTATCACCACGTAGCCAACGACACGCCCGCCAGCACCACCATCAGCCCAGCTGGCTTTCGCGAACATTTGCAGTTACTGCGTGACAATGATTTTACCGTGGTATCGCTGGAAGACGCTTTGGCCGCCCTGCGGGGCGACGCCGACATAGATTTGCCAGAAAAAGCGGTCGCTCTAACCTTTGATGATGCCTACGAGAACATCCACACCAACGCCTTTCCACTACTGAAAGAATTTGATGCGCCGTTCACTGTCTTCGTCGCCACCGACCCGATCGACCAGAATTTCCAGGAAATGATGAGTTGGGATCAGCTGCGGGACTTGCAGGAATGGGGTGCCACCATCACCAATCACAGCCGCGACCACGATTACATGGTCCGGCATTCACCGCTCGATGACGATTGGCTGCAGTCGATGATAGACAATGTCAGCCATGCGCAGCAGCGTCTGACCGACGAACTGGGCGACATGGTTCCCCGCTGGTTCGCCTACCCCTATGGCGAATACAACGAAACACTCAAACAAGCCTTGCTGGATGAGGGCTATGCTGCCTTTGCACAGCACTCCGGGGGCATGAGTGCCGACAGTGACTGGGGTGCCATTCCCCGCTTCGCGGCAGCCGGTGTATACGCCAACCCGGAGACGCTGATCACCAAGCTCAACAGTAAGCCTATGCCGGTAAACCGGGACGCGCTGCCCGACATGCTGACCGCTGAAACCCGCCCCAGTGTTACTGTGGAAGTGACGGATACGTCAAACATGGGCCGGGCGCTCAACTGTTTTGTTGACAGCAGCTGGGTCGAAGCAGAATGGCTGGATGACAACCGGTTTCGGGTAACCCCACCGAAAGCCCTCAGCGACGGACGCCACCGCTTTAACTGCACCTCACAGGCGCGCAGCGGCTCGTTCTTTTACTGGTTCTCGCAACCCTGGCTGGTACAGACCGACCGGTAATTATGTAGTTGTTACTCGAGTTTCGGAGTTCGCCTGAGAGACTAGCAGCGGGTGCCGGGTGTGCCCCTGTGGGGTAGTCCGCAGCAGGGATGCTGCGGTCTAGGCTCCATGGATGGATCTACGCCGACCCCACAGGGGCATACCCGGTATCCGATGCGGGCCAACGCCACTGAGGCGACCAGAACTCCGAAACTTGAGTTACTAATCAGGAATGGTGTAGTCATAAACCGGCACCCAATCATTGCTATCGGGCAAACGCTCCCACACGCTGCCCACGCTGGAGCGTTCGACCAGCGCGATGATGCTTGGGTCGAGGCGGGCCATGCAATCCAGCGGTGCTATGCAGGCGGCATTATCTTCCTGCACAAAATCATCGGTTTCGAACCCGCTGTAAAACCGGAAGCCAGTATCGTTGGCGTGTTGCGCGGCCTCCTTGTAGAAAAACCGAATCGGTAGCGGCCGTTCATTCAGTATCAGGCTCGACGCCAGACACAAATGACCCTGACTGTTGGATACCTCTGCCTGACTCACCATAAACCTCCCACCTGCTGGCTGTGCACACCTGGATTGGCACACCGGGAATTGCGAGGCTGCACGATTACCCCGCCCCGCCCAGCTGCCTGCGCTAAAAGCTGACCCATTGGAGGGGCGCGGATTATAAGCAAGCGGAATCAGAATGCATCCGCTTTGGGACAGGTTTTCAGATGGGATTTGAGGCGTCGTTGCAAATCAAGCAGTTATAACTGTAATTTTTTGTCATTGAATGCCAAAGGCCGGACGCGTTGCGCGCCCGGCCTGACCTGGGTTCAGCCCTTGCCGCCAAACTCATCGAGACAGGCTTCCAAATCTTCGATCATGCGCGGGGAGCCAGCAAAGAATGGCACCCGTTCATGCAGCGATTCCGGCTGAATGTCCATGATGCGCTGGCCCGAACCACTGATGGCACGGCCACCCGCTTGCTCAACCAGAAACGCGATGGGGTTGCATTCATACAACAACCGCAACTTGCCTTGGGGGTAAGGTGCAGATGAGGGATACAGGAAGATACCTCCGTAAATAAGGTTGCGGTGGATATCTGAGACCAGAGAACCGATGTAGCGGCTGGTATAGGGCCTTGATGTTGCGGCATCTTCCACCTGGCAATACTTGATGTAGCGTTTAACGCCATCCGGGAAATGCACATAATTGCCTTCGTTGACCGAATAAATCTGCCCCAGCTCAGGGGTTTTCATGTCTGGGTGAGACAAACAAAATACGCCCAGCGTCGGGTCGAAAGTAAAGCCGTTCACGCCATGGCCGGTGGTGTACACCATCATGGTGGAAGAGCCATAAATAACGTAGCCAGCGGCGACCTGTTCATTACCGCACTGGTAGAAATCGGCGTCGGTAACCTTGGTACCCAGGGGCGACCGGCGCTTGTATACGGAGAAAATCGTACCGACGGATACGTTGACATCGATGTTGGATGAGCCATCGAGCGGATCCATCAGCACGATGTACTTGCTATCGGTATTGAGACCGTCGTCCAGCAGAATGTAGTGGTCTTCCTCTTCCGAGGCGATGCCGCAGACCACGCCCCGGGCCGCCAGTGCAGCCTTGAATGTATCGTTGGCCAGAACATCCAGCTTGCGTTGCGCTTCGCCCTGAATGTTGTCTCCCCCGGCCAGACCGGCCAGATCAGCCAAACCGGCCTTGTTGATCTCACGGTGAATGACCTTTGCTGCCAGCCGAATGGCTGAAAACAAGGCAGAGAATTCGCCGGAAGCGTTCGGGTAGTCTTTCTGATTGGCGACGATAAACTCGCCCAGTGTTTGCATAAAGTGCGGTTTCATGGAGCTTCCCTGGTAATGTTAATGTTGTTAGTCGGGTTGATTGTCAGATTGATAGTGTTACTGCTTATCGGGTCGCTTCCAGAGCAACCTCGTTATTAGGTGAGTGCCCAGGCCGCTGATATTGGGTAAATATCCGTTGCCTGGCGAACTCGGGCTGAACTGCCCGAAGCAATTCAGGTGGGTATTATTGATCGTACAGCGCCCTGAGGCGAGCCTTGTGTTACCCCATTTCCTGATTATCCAGTTCCACAGCGTCGAATACTTGCTCGAGAATGTCGGGTATAGCCGACTGCACCCGGCTCCAGCTGGGCATAAAAGGCGTTGCCATGGGGTTTTCCAGAAATTCTTGACCTGCGGTCATCACGTTGCGTGCCGCGGTTTTACTGGTGACCGCAATAATGGGAATATTGATTGCCTGCAACGCCTGCACCAGACGCCAGTCGTAGCTGTCGTGATCGAGCAGGGTGCCATCCAGGTCGGTCAGTACCACCCACCAGGTCATTGGCTCTGCCCCTGTTTTAGCCATTGCACTGCGCCGGGTTGCTGATCGGCACCCAATGGAATCAGTACATTGGCTTTGTCTGGCAGGGTTGCCAGAGCGTGACGAGTCAGTCGTTCGTAGTGCGATATAAAACGCCGCAACGCTGCCTCGTCCATAACCCCCAGGCCCTGTTTGCGGGCACGCAATGCCTCTTCCTGTTTCTTACGCCAGGCAAACACCTGTTCAAACCCGAGTGCTTGCAGCACAATCAGGGCGTCCAGTTGCGCGAACCAGGGCTCATAAAATTGTTGCAGTTGATCGTTAACGTACCTGCGCCAGTCGCCGGCAGTGTCTTCGCGGGCTTCCAGCTCATTGATCGGCTGATCCAACTCAGTCCCGGATTGTGCCGCCAGCCCCACACACCAGCCTTCAAACAACAGGACGTCAGGCGGGGTTTCGCAATGATGCCAGTGCGCGCGCGGCGCCCGGTCGTCCTGGGCTTTGTCGAACCGGGGCAGCGTATAGGCCCCTGAACCTGACTGCACCCAGGCAAAAATCTCCCGGCCCAAAGCAACATCGTGAGTGCCCGGCACGCCCCGTGTGGCCAATAAGGGGTGGGTACTCTGGGCCAGGGCCTGTCGATCGGCCCGACTCAGGTAAAGATCATCAATCGACAACACCTCAACCCTGAGCCCCCCCATTTCCAGGTGCCATTTCAACACCTCAGCCAGCGTTGATTTACCCGATCCCTGAGTGCCCTGAATTCCAACCAGCCTTAGCCGGTTTGCAACCACCCAGTCGGCCAGTGGCTGATACAGGCTACTCTGATGGAACAGCAGGGCTTCGGGCAAACCTGCTGTTCGAACGAAGTCTGCGAATGTCGGGTCCATGGTTTGAATCCTGTCCTGCTGCCAGGGGTGTTAGCCCCGACGTGAATAGCGTCGGTCGCCTTACAGGATAGAACATAGCAAGACACCCTCAGCAGGGAATGACCACTGAACGAACGTGCGTCCGGGCCAGCCAAAGGTAGTCGTGGTGCGGCGCTCAGCGGCCGTAGTTCGCTCTCAGGTGGTCAAATTCAGCGACAACACCATCCATCAACTCGGCATCGAAGGGTTGCAGCCCACTGACAATCAGTTTCTTGATGCCGGTGCCCACACGCTTTCCACCCGCGACAATGTTGAATTCAAACAAGGCGTCGCCTCGCTTGCCGTTAACAATAAGCGAGGTATTCGCCAGCTCGAGCGAGGGCTCGCTGATGTCGAGGCTGGTCAACTCGAACGCCATGCTTTCATAGATCACCAGCGGCCGCCGTGGGTTAAACATCACCTGATGTTTTTCCAGCAGGGGCACCATGATGAACGGAAAGTTTTGGCCCGAGAACGCCACATAACTACGCGTCAGGTGTTCAATCAGCGCGGCATCGTGGCTGGTCTCGCCGCTGTGTTCCAGATGCAAATAGGCTTTGCCATCGGCATCCATAATATCGATGATGCCTTTGTCAACTTCCGGCAGTATCAATTCCCGGTCAGGCCCGACCATGCCGGAAAACCGAACGGACATGGAGGTGCTCAGGCCGTAGCGGTTCAACACCAGTGCGAACAACAAATCACCTGGTACCACAAAGCGCTTGGCCCCGATGTTATGAATGGGGTTAAAGTCGCCAGCGATTTCCTTGGCGAAGGCACTGCCCTGCTCAGCACTGATGCTGATCGTATTCTCGGTGTGCTGAGTGTGAAAGGCGTCTAGAAACACAGGGCTCCCCTATTTATTACTGCGGTTAAAATAACAATGGCTCGGCTTGAATGGCAGATCAGCCATTAACCCATGACCCGCCATTGTTAACCAAAGCAATACGCTATTCAGCGGCCATCAACAAAAAGATCTGTGAATCAGGGTCACTGAACATCCTCGAGGGTCGCCAGTGACGGAAACGCGCCAGCCCGGCCAACAGACCAGGCACCGCACTTGACGGCCAGTGCCAGTGCCGCCTCCCAGTCTGGTGTCTCGTTCTGACACAGGCTGAACAGAATGGCACCGGAAAACGCATCACCAGCGCCGGTAGTGTCCACCACGTTGACGCTGGGCACCGGCACTTCGACGCGCGCCACCGGGGTTATCAGGGTGGCCGGGGCCGCGCCATCGGTAATAAAAATGGCTTTGGCTTCGTGCGCAAATGCCCAGCTCACCAACTCAGCCTCCGCATCGCCATCCCACAGCTCAACCAATTCCTCCCGGCTGACCTTGATTACATCGGCACGTTTGAGCATCGACTGTATAGGCTCTCGGAAATTGGTCTGATCGGGCCATAAATTCTTGCGCAGGTTCACATCGAAGCTGATCAGGTTGCCCGCCGCCCGGCACCGGTCGATAAAACCGATGTGCACCCGCCTTATGCCAAGCTCAGTCAGCGTATTGGAACACACGTGCATGATACCCGGCGCAAACTCATTGGGGCTGGGTAACTTGTGGGCCGCCAGCATGACATCGGCGGTCCCCTGCCGGTAAAACTGGAAACTGCGCTCCCCACGGTCGTCCAGGGTAACCATAGCCAGGGGTGTAGGGGCATCCGTCGAACGCAAATAGCGAGTGTCGACGCCGTAATGATTCAGCGCCGTCTTCAAAAACTGCCCAAAACTGTCCCGGCCAACCTGGCCGATAAACAGAGCCCGAGCTCCCAGCCGCGCCGCTGCAACAGCCGCGTTCGCGGGCGCACCGCCAGGGTAAAACACAGCCTGGGGCATAGACAGACCCTGCTCGGTCACCGACCCGTTTTGCAGCGCATCAACCAAGACCTCACCAAAAGCATAAACCGGTTTCATGACCTCTTCACTCGCTTGGGCTGTTATTCAAAGCCTGAAGTGTGTCACTTCCGATACGGGCTGTCACGGCTGCGACGTTATGCAAGCGCAGCGAACAGGCAAGAAATATAACCAGCCTGGCGAACCTCCTAAAGAGTTTGACCCTAAACCGAGGTAAACTGGAGAATCAGCTTGCAGAGAGAATTCAAGTGGCACAGGTAAGGCTATAATCATGCTCTGAAAGAACAATGAACTGATATCGGTAAAGGGTAACTGGCAAGCCGGGATCGATAGGGAAAGGGTGCTTGAGTGGTATCCCGTAGGGGACTCGAACCCCTGTTACCGCCGTGAAAGGGCGGTGTCCTAGGCCACTAGACGAACGGGACACGTCAAAAGCGGGAGGAACTCTAAGGTTGAGACTTAATAGTGTCAAGCAAATCTTTGTTTTTATACGTTTTTTTAGATTACACTGCTGACTATTGGTCCAAGTTCAGCCGCTTTTTCAAACGCAATTACGACAGTGGTCAGGCTGAGCGGCTGGCACCCGATATGGAAGGCCTTATTGATGACCAGAACAGCTGGAAGAAAAAGAATATCTACGACTGAAGCGCCGACGGTTCTTCTTGCTGAACGCATCCTGGCTGGCTTTGACCAGCACTACCAGATCTTTCGTTCCTATTGCCAACGCGCCCACCAGGGGTTTCTGAATGCTCAGTGGCTGGAACTGCAGGCCATTCACCGCGATCGGGTCGATCTATATGATGCCCAGGTCGACTTGTGTGTCCAGTCGCTGCGCGAATGTGAAGGTGGCCTTAGCCCGGTGAACTGGCAAGGCGTCAAACAGCTACTCAGCGAACAATTGCGGCATCACCCCCAGCCCGACCTGGCAGAAACCTTCTTCAATTCCGTCTTTTGTCGTCTGTTCGACCGGCGCTACTACAACAATGAATACATCTTTGTAGAGTCCGACGCGCTCTGGCGTCACTACGAAACCGATGAGAATCTGGTACGCCGTTATACGGTTGTTGGCAATCTCGAAGCGACGATCCTGCAATTACTGAAGGATATGGACATTGGCCTGCCGTTTGAAAACGCCCACCGGGATGTGCGCCATCTGATACACCGTTTTCGTGAACAGGAACCGGAACTGGCTAAAACCGCCACAACCTACAGTATTGATCTGATCACCACGCCATTTTTTCGTAATAAGGCCTGTTATCTGATCGGTCGCCTGAACCTGGCCAATCGTACTCTGCCGTTTATCGTGCCGATACTGAACAACGAAGATGGGTATCTCTACGCCGATACCCTGCTGCTGGACAGCAACGCCATGGCCATTGTCTTTGGTTTTGCGCGGGCCTATTTTTTTGTGGATACCGGCAGCCCGATGGCCATAGTGAACTTTCTGCGCAAGCTAATGCCCACCAAGACCCGGGCCGAACTGTATTCCTCAATAGGGTTACACAAGCAGGGCAAAACCCAGTTCTACCGTGAACTGCTGCAGCACATGGCCGTCAGCGACGACCTGTTCCAGGTCGCACCGGGTATCAAAGGCATGGTAATGACGGTATTTACACTACCCTCTTACCCTTACGTATTCAAAATTATCAAAGACAAATTTGCACCCCAGAAAGACATGACGCGCCAGCATGTCAAGAACCAGTATCATCGTGTCAAACAGCACGACCGGGTTGGCCGAATGGCCGATACCTGGGAGTTCTCCAAGGTCGCCCTGCCCCTTAACCGCGTATCGCAAGAACTGCGGCAAGAGCTGGCCCGGGTGGCCGAATCCAGCATTCGAATTGAAAACGATCAGCTAGTAATCACCCACTGCTACATCGAGCGGCGCATGATTCCGCTGAACCTGTACCTGGAAGACCCGACGCGCGAAGGACAACAGGAGGCAGTTCTAAAAGAATACGGCCAGGCTATTCGCGAACTGGCCGCCGCTAATATATTTCCCGGTGATATGTTATTGAAAAACTTTGGGGTGACGCGTCACGGTCGGGTTATCTTCTACGATTACGATGAAATCGACTGGGTCACCAACTGCAATTTCCGCCGTATTCCGCCGCCACGTTACCCTGAAGACGAACTGGCCAGTGAGCCCTGGTACAGCGTGGCACCCAACGACATCTTCCCGGAGGAGTTCGCCACTTTCCTGTTCAATGAGGCCCGGCTGGAGCGCTACTTTGTGGCCTATCATGCCGCTCTGCTGGATGCAGACTACTGGCGTGGTGTGCAGGATGAATTGAATGCGGGCGTGGTCGCGGATATTTTCCCCTACCCCGACCACATTCGTCTGAATCGGCCCTGATCTGCGGCCTCAGTTCTGCTCGTTTCTTGGCTGAGGCATCAGGCGCCCAGCCATCTGCAATGACAAGGTTCCCGACTGTTCAGTGCTGATCACATAACGACCACAGGCCACTCCGCCCGATGACTGACACTCACCCAAGCCTTCGATAGATGCCGCTGGCGTCAGCTCCAGAATGCGGCGGTCTTCGGTCACACAGATCATTTTACCTGCTTCCAGACCCGCCTGATCCGCCCCGAGCGTTACCCTGACCGACATCAGACAATGGCGCGGCAATGCCTCACTCAGTGCCCCATTAGGGCTACCGTCGTCTTGCGGCTGAACCGTGACCGTACCGGATTCCGTCAGGGTCTGATCCATTAGCGGTACCAGGCTGATCCGCGCTTGTGGCGACAAGGTAATGGCAGCCTGTCCTGACGCGTCCATTTCCGCCATCGCGCTGCCCGCCACTACCGACATCAACACAGCGACAGACCATCCAAACGACTTTCTAAAAGGAGCTCTCATCTTCATCCTAAAGTCCGTAAACCGATAATAAACCCGGCCAGTTTACCAGAATCAAAAGCATCAGACAGACCACATATCTTGCCAACGCGAAAAGATTCGGTACACAATGAAACCCACCCTTCCAGGATGGCGGTGGCCGATGTACAAAAAACTGTTGCTCTTTCTGACGATTATCGTCGCGCCAGTGGCCGCTTTGGTTTATTACGACCGGAATCGGGCCAACCCTTGGGGGTCAGTGGTTTTCTTTGGCTCACTCGGCCTGATCACCGGAGTCTGACGCAAGCGCGACGAGAAAAAATTTAGCCAGAAACTACCAGCAAATGAAGGCGCTTTTGCCTACACTCAACCTGAGCGGGCTACAGCACCACATGCATCCGTCAGTTGCCTCCGGGCGCAGGGGCGGGCAAGAGCGCACCATTACAACAACAATACAGACTAAAAGGGATACATTATGTCCGGCATACTCTCGATGATTCTGGCCGGTGGTGAGGGCACACGCCTGGCGCCACTCACTTCGGTTCGAGCAAAACCGGCCGTACCGTTTGGCGGCAACTATCGCATCATAGACTTCGTATTGAACAACTTTGTTAACTCGGACCTGTTACAGATTTTCGTTCTGACCCAGTTCAAGTCCCACTCACTGATGAAACACATGAGTCGGCGCTGGCGTGTCACCGGCCTGACCAACCGTTTCATTGACCCCATCCCGGCCCAAATGCAAATGGGCAAACACTGGTACCAGGGCACAGCGGATGCCATCTACCAGAACATAGAGCTGATCGAGGGCATGGATCCCGAAGTGGTCTGCGTCTTTGGTGGCGATCACATCTACAAGATGGACGTCCGCCAGATGGTGGAGTTCCACCGCGGTTTTGACGATGCCAAGCTGACCGTCGCCGCGATTCCCGTGCACGTCAGCCAGGCGGACCAGTTCGGCATCATCGAAATTGACGAAAACAACAAGATGATCGGTTTCCAGGAAAAGCCAAAAAAAGACCCCAAAACCATCCCGGGTCGCCCGGATTATGTGCTGGCCAGCATGGGCAACTACGTCTTCGACGCGCCCACCATGGTTCAGTGCCTGAAAGAAGATGCTGAAAGCAGCGATTCGGTGCACGATTTCGGTCACAACATCATTCCGGATCTGTACAAAGCCGGGGTGGTCTATGTCTACGACTTTTCCACCAACGTGATTCGCGGCGAACTGGAACATACCAGCGGCTACTGGCGCGATGTAGGCACACTCGATTCGCTGTACGAAGCCAACATGGACTTACTCGCGGTAGAGCCGCCGTTTGATCTGTATAACAGACACTGGCCACTGCGCAGCTATCACCCGGCCGTACCGCCCGCCAAGTTCGTACACGATGAGGCCAACCGCACTGGCCAGGCGATCAGCTCCATTGTCTCTGGCGGCTGTATTATTTCCGGCAGCATCGTGCATCGCAGTATTCTGGGGTACAACTGCCACGTGCACAGCCACGCTTACGTCGACAATTGCGTGATGATGGGCAATAACGACATCGGGCGCGGCTGCCGCATCCGCCATACCATTATCGACAAGAATGTAAACATTGCCCCGGGCACCGTCATCGGCGAAGACCCCGAGCACGATCGCCAGCGTTTTCATGTGTCTCCGAACGGCATCATCACCATTCCAAAAGGAGCTCAGGTTGGCTTCGAATAAATCCCCCTTGAAAGTTCTGGTCATTGCTTCTGAAGTCGAGGGGCTGGTAAAAACCGGCGGGCTGGCCGATGTCGCCCGCGCCCTGCCGGCCGAACTGGTTCGTCTCGGACACGATGTCCGGCTGGTGACACCGGCCTATGCCAAAACCCGGGCGGTTTGGTCACAATGGCCGCACCAGAGTCTGTGCGTGCATTTGAACGCTTTCGAGGAAACCTGGCTAGCCACCCGTACCGGCGAGCACCAGGGCATCCCGACGGTGCAAATTGAGCACAGCGACAGTTTCGATCGCCCTGGCATTTACGATAACGGTAGTACCCCCTATGAAGACAATGCGCGTCGATTTGCGTTGCTCAGCAAGGGGGCGTTGCAGTGGTGCCGGGATAACAACTGGCAGCCCGACATCGTACACGCGAACGACTGGCAAGCCGCGCTCGCAAGTTTTTACCTGGCCGAGCACTTCCGCTACGAACCCTTTTTTGCTCACAGCCGCAGTGTACTGACACTGCACAACGCAGCCTACCAGGGCCAATGCAGTTCGGGTTGGTTGCCCAGCCTGGGGATAAACGAGCAGTTCTTCCACCCTGGTGCCTTTGAAGACCACGGCCAAATCAACCTGCTCAAGGGCGGCATTCGCTTTGCC
Source organism: Saccharospirillum sp. (assembly GCF_040881935.1). NCBI lineage: Bacteria > Pseudomonadati > Pseudomonadota > Gammaproteobacteria > Oceanospirillales > Saccharospirillaceae > Saccharospirillum > Saccharospirillum sp. Next base: position 88,339 of record NZ_JBBECH010000038.1, read on the forward strand.
GATGCCATTAATGCAGTCAGCCCCGGCTACGCCAGTGAATTGCTCAGCGACCTGGGCAGTCATGGTCTGGGTCCGATCTTCCGTGAACGAGCCGATGCCCTGAGCGGCATCCTGAACGGTTGCGACTACGGCCAGTGGTCACCGGAAACCGATCCGGACATCCCGGCTCACTTCAAACAACCGGACGATGGCGGTAAAGCTCGCTGCAAAGCCGCGTTGAAGCAGGAATTGGGGTTAGCGGACGGTGATGCACCGTTACTGGTTTCAATCAGTCGGCTGGCAGACCAGAAAGGTTTTAACCTGTTGATTCCGGCACTGTGGGAGACGCTGCGAAATACCGATGCCCAGGTGGCACTACTCGGCTCCGGTGATGTGAATCTGGCGGCGCAACTACACCGACTGGCGCGCGAGTACCCGACGCGGGTCGCCTTTGTCGAAGGCTACGACAACGCCCTTGCTCACCGGCTCGAAGCCGGAGGCGATGCCTTCCTGATGCCGTCGATCTTTGAGCCCTGCGGCCTGAATCAGATCTACAGCCTGCGTTACGCCACTCTGCCACTGGTACGGGCGGTGGGCGGCCTGAAAGACACGGTGACCCCCTTGCACCCTGACACCAGCAATGCGGACAGTGCCACCGGCTTCATGTTCGTCGACCCCACGCCCGAGGCGCTCATCGATGAACTCAGATCCCTGATTCGGGTTTACCATGACCAGCCGGACGTCTGGCTGGGCATGCAGAAAACAGCGATGAAGCAACGCTTTGAATGGAAAACCGCCGCCCGGGACTACGTCGCGCTGTATCGTAAACTGCTTAAAGTGCCACGACGCTAAAGTTACGGCAGAGTCACGACAGGGAGTAACGACCTGGGTTCAGAACGTTACCCCTGGCTGCGAATGGGCTTGAAGCCAAAATAAGCCAGCAGAGTCGCCACCAGCGCCATAGCGGAAGCAAACCAGAACACCACCCCGGTGCCCTGCCACAGCCAGCCAGCAATCAGGTTGCCGCAAATCAACCCGACGCCCATGCCGGTCGAAACGTACAAGCCCTGGCCAAAGCCCTGCCGACTGGGCGGAAACAGACGCCCGACGCGATGAATGGCTACCGAATGCACCACGCCGAAGGTCAGCGCGTGCATGGCTTGTATCACGATTGCCAATGTAAAACTCTGCTCAAGATTGGCCAGCAACACCCAGCGCAATGCGGTAATACCGAGAGCGAAGACAATGAGGTATCGCTCACTGAACCGTTGAAACCAGCTGGCAATATACAAAAACACCACGATCTCACAGATCGAGCCGAAACTGATTAGAAAACCGATGGTCGTGGCGCTAAACCCCCGATCTTTCATAAAAAGATCAAAGAAGGTGTTGTACGGCGCCAAACCCAATTGCCACAGAAACACCACTGCCATCAACACCACTACCTGCGGCCAGTCAATAAAGGCATTTTCCAGCCCTTTTGTGGTCTGGCGGTCTTCCGGTCCGAGCCGGGTCTCTTGCGGAATCAGCCAGGTTGAAGCCCACATTAAACCGCAGAGAACAGCCCCGATCACCGGTAGAATGGTCACCGGATACCGATCCAGAGCTGCTCCCAGTGTCCAGACGATTACAACATAGCCAGCCGACCCCCAAAGCCGGATCTGGCCATAACGGGAGCGGTCTGCACCGAGTACGTTTAGTGCAACGCCTTCCATTTGCGGCAATACCGCTGACATAAAAACGCCAAACAGCCCGAACACAGCCAGATACCAGAAAAAATCACCGCTTTTCAGCGCCAGCAGATAAAACACACCCATCAAAACATAGCCAATGCGGATCAGCGGCAGACGCTGACCCGTGCGGTCACTGATCAGGGTAAACAAAAAGGGCGCAAAGACATTGACCCCGAACACCGTCGCGACAACAACGCCAATCTGCTGCGGTGTCAGACCCTGGGCGGTCAGATAACGTGCCAGATAGGGGGTAAAAACACCGAACAGCGTGAAATAAGCGGCGTACATTGGCGATAGTCGTCGCGATTTCTGAGCAAAACTCAGCGTGGTGATGTCGGTCATAAAATCCTTGTTGGGGGAAGATACTGGTTTAACAGCGGCTCAGTCAGAGGTATAGACTTTCAGAATAGATCAGAATGCTGGTTTTGCAGAAGCGGCCGATTGTTTCAAAGCTTTTTGGCGAGCGCGGCGCTGGGCGAAGAAATCGGACATCAGTGCCGAGCTCTCGTCGGCGAGAACGCCACCGATCACCTCAATACGGTGATTGTAGGGCCCGTCATTCAGTAAATTCAGCTTCGATACGACCGCCCCGCTCTTGGGCTCGGCCGTCCCATACACCAAACGGGCGATGCGGCTGTGCACCAGCAAACCGGCGCACATGGTACAGGGTTCGACCGTTACATACAGGGTGGCACCCGGCAAACGGTAATTCCCAACTGCGAGACAGGCCTGGCGGATAGCCCGCATCTCCGCATGGCCGCTCGGGTCAAGCTCACCGATCGGACAATTGTACTCCGAGGCGATAACCTCTCCGTCCAGAACAACAACCGCCCCCACAGGCACTTCACCCTCGGCTGCTGCCAACCTGGCCTGTTCCAGCGCTAGCTGCATCATACCGATGTCATCTATTTTACCCGCATCGTCACCAACCAAAGCGAACACTCCCGCAAAACCAACACAAGGCTGCCCCAGGCACGGGGTCAGCCGGGATCAAGAATACCAAACTTCCATAGGATGTGTGCCATTAACAGGTTTGAAGGTGTGCAGAGTCACGCTGCACACCGTACTTGCGGATATCAGGTTAGACGATCAGTTATGAGCCGTTTTACTTTATTGTCATGTTGTTCTTGACCGAAACCACACCTTCGATGCTGCGGGCTATAATCACTGCCTGGTCCATAGCCTCTTGCGATTCAACAAAGCCGCTCAGCTGAACGACTCCCTTAAAGGTCTCAACGTTAACCTCAAGGGCTTTGACGTCCGGATCTTCGACCAGTGACGCTTTCACCTTGGTGGTGATCCAGGCATCGTCGATGTATTCACCGGTGCTTTCCTGAGTCGAGCTTCCCGCACACCCAATAACCGTTGTTATCAGTAGTATTGCAAGCAGCGACGAAAAAATTGTCTTAAAGTGATTCATGATGGTTTTCTCCAGTTGACAGTAGTTTCAAATTCGATGCCGATATTTTTCAGCGTGATGAGCTGCGCTGAAAAAAACTCAGGATAGTGAGCAGTATTACCGCACCAATCAATGACACGATAAAACTCATAATGCTAATACCGTCATTAATGGAGCCCGCCCCGAGCAGTGGTCCAATCAGCCAGCCACCGATCAATGCGCCGACAATGCCGACCACTACGTTGAGGATGATGCCCTGCTGAGCGTTTGTACCCATGATCATGCTTGCGATCCAGCCAACAAGGCCACCCATGACGAGCCATACAATAATACTCATGATTCTTCCTCCGTTTGATCTCGACGCAATGGGCGCCAGAGGAAGAAGCATAAGATGGGTGTTGCCATATCACAGTGCGCTAGCGCACTCTAAAACAACGAATAATAAGCAGATTGCGAACGCTCTACCCGGCTGCTCTTCGGGTCCATTCATTGCCTGCCATCCTCAATCTTCTCATCGACCCGCTCTCGTTCTTCCTGGTTGGTATTCGGTTCTTCCTGCTCGGCTTCTGCACCGGGTTCCAGGCTGAGTTCGATAAACACAGGGAAGTGATCAGACCCCCAGGCGGGGCCTCTCTTTATACGTACAAGTTTGAAATGATCGGTGTGAAAAACGTGATCTAATGGCCAACGCAAAAGCAGGCTTTTTGCATTAAAAGTGCTAAACATTCCTCTTCCCACTCGGGGGTCGAGCAAGCCACTGGCTTTTTGAAACAGTTTTGTAGTGTAAGACCAGGCTACATCGTTGAAGTCTCCGGCAACAATGGTTGGCTCATCGCGCTTTTCGACTTCTTTTCCTACGATCAGTACTTCCGCGTCTCGTTCCGTCGTCTCTGTAGCGTACTTGGGGTTAGGCGGGTCCGGGTGAACGAAATGCATAAAAACCCGGTCATTTGAAGGCAATACCACCTGCATGTGCATTGAAGGGACACTGTCTTCAAGAATAAACCGGATCTGCGGGTCAATCATTTCCAGTCGACTATACACGAGCATGCCATAGGTGGTGTCAAGCGGGTTTTTGAGCGTGTGCGGATAGGTATCTTCCAGTGTTTTGAGCGCTTCTTCCCACCATTCGTCTGTTTCCATGGTTAAAATAACATCCGGATCAAACTCCCGCACGATATCCAGAAAAGCGCCTGACTCCCGGTTGTCCATCAACACATTGGCCACGAGCAACTTGAGATGAGCGTCATTCGAGTCCGACTCAGACCCCAGAACCTGTTTGGGCATTAGTACTGTGTACGGAAACATCTTTACGATCTGATACCCCACAGCCAACAACAACAGCCCCAGTAAAACCGTTTCATAGATGCGGTGTGTATCCCAAAAATAGAGATAGAGAGTAATAACCACGATGCCAGCAATGGCAATCTGCCCTCTTGGAAAATCCAAAACACGAATCCACCATTGGTTGAAACGCAATAGTGGAAGAGCCGTAGCTATCACCAGCAACAGGGCTAATACGACCAGAATAATTTTCATAGGATTTGCACAGGCTCTTTGCAGGAGCCTGACTTAACGAGAAACTTGACCGGCTCGATTATACAGGCACCTACATCGTGAGAGTGTTGAACGCCAACCTGAGATGGAACAGGGAATCAATTACCGTCAGTGGCATCCTCAACAGCATCACCTGTGTCTTCGATGGTGTCATCCATCTGTTCACCTGCGTCTTCGAGAGGGCTATCCTTATCGCAACCAGCCAGCATGATTATCAGGACACTCGCCAGCACAGTTGTGGTAATGGTTTTGTTGAATTTCATGGTTCATTCACTCCTTCTGGGTTGTTAAAAGTAAACTTTTAGGGAACCCCTATTGTTTCCTTACCAATTCCCAACAAATATGAATCACATCATGGCAGTCTTTCCCAACATGATCTGTGCGCTTGCGCACAAACAGATTTCCAGGAAACTCGAGGCCAAAAGGCGCTACAAAATCAACGGATTATTTGGTAAATAACCGGATAGACAGCTGTCTCTGTTCGTTGTCGCGCAGACGGTGGGTGTTATTTACGGGAGACTTTCAGGTACTTATCTGTGGATGCCGAACTGCATCCACTCATACCCCCCAAAGCAATGGAGAATACCATGACTAAACAAACCAGTAGCGACCACTCCACCACAGACCGTCTCTCTGAGAGCGCTCATGAATCAGTGGACCATATCGCAAAAACGGCAGGCAAAGCCGAAGAGCGAATTCGCCATGAGGCGGCATATGCACAGGCTCATGTCAAGGAAGCCGGACAGAAGACCAAAGAGCGCACCGAAGACACCCTGCAATCTATCAGTGGATTCGTTCGCGAAAACCCGCTGATGTCTGTGGGCCTCGCCTTCGCTGCGGGATCCTTGCTGTCTGCCTTAAAGCGGAAACCATAATGTCCCGTCGGAACCAGTTAAAGCAGGAAGCCGCGCAATTGCGCGGTGACATTGATCGTTGCACCAGTCTAATCCATCGGCGTATCAACGGCCTGATGCATCAAACAATGACTCTGGCTCGCAGCCCTGCTGCACTGCCGGTTGCCTTTGCCAGTGGCGTACTGGCAGAACGCATTGGTGTGTCCGGCATCAAACATGCTCACCAGCTAATTACCAGCCTGGCAGGCCAGGTAAAAGCCGGGCAAATCATTTCCGGCTATATCCGCTCATCAATACTCTGATCCGCCTATTCCTCCAGCCCCTGCGCTGCAGGGTCTACGAGAGACCGCGCCTGAATTAGCATATCGTTAACGCTAGCGCGGCTTTCGCGAAACGTGAGGTCCCGCGCAATGGTCCGCAATCGCCAGTATGCCAGGGCCGCAAGCACAAAGTTGGCCAGCGCTACCGTCAGCATGGCGCCCACCAGGTGGAAAGCCTGCAAGCTCATCAGTGCAAACACGGCAGCCGCTCCGGCGAACAACCAGCCGCTTGCCAGCAGCAACGCAAACACCGAGTATAATCCAATCATCGCCAATCCCGTATGGCCGAACAGGCGCGTCTCTACCAATAACAGGCGCACCATGTCGGACGACAGGGTTTTAAGGATGAGAAAGAGCCTCTGGGTATCGTTGGCAACACCCTGGCTAACGCCAGATTCTTTCATGACCATATCTCCCGGTTGTCCAAATTGCGTTTCAGGCTGGCCTTAACCTCGCTCCAAATGGCTACGATAAACGCCGTCAGGGGGACTGCCAGTACCATACCAATAACCCCACCCAGGACTATCCCCCAGAAAAACAGTGAGATAACCACGAGTGCCGGATGCAGGCCAGAGCGGTTGGCCATTATTTTGGGCGTCAGCAACCAGCTTTCGACCAGTTGCACCGCCGCGAACACCACGCCGGCCAGGAGCAATAACTGAATGCCACCATCTGGCTGCAGATAAGCCATAGGCAACACCACCAACAGGCCGATCAATGAACCGAGAAAAGGAACAATGTTCAGCAACCCCAACACCAGACCAATAAGGATGCCTAACTTGAGGCTGACCAATGTAAAGCCAACGGCATAGAGTATTCCCATGCTAACGGCAATGATTAACTGGCCCTGAAAGAAAGTGGTGACGTATTCCACAAACATATCCAGAAAATACAATGATTTCTGCTGAGTAGGCTTGCGAAAAACGGATAACAGTTCGGTTATCTGCCCCCTAATCGTGCCCCCCGAGAGCAGAGTGAAGAACAGGAACAGAGGCACAAAGCTCAAGCCCACCAAAAACCCGAGGTAGGACATGATAGCACTGCTCGTGCTTCCCAGGTCTGGCATCACCGATTCGGACTCTTCCTCTCCGTTGCTCTCAATATTGGATGAAATCATGGAACTGATTTCCGGAAAGCTGAAGGAAAAATGTGCCTGCCAACTTGCCAGCAAGTCAGGCAAAACGGTCAACAACTGGATGACCTGATTAACAACAATAGGAACGAGCAAGAAAAACAGGCTACCCACTCCCGTAAAAAAGGCCACTAACACAAAAATGGTGGCCAGCAAATGTGGTAGATGAAGCCGACGCTCGAGAAACTCCACCACAGGGTGAAGCACAAGAGCCAGTATGCCAGCGATTGAAAGTGACAGGAGCAAATTGTAGAACACACCGAGTATCCAGCTAAGTGCCCACACGGAGATCCCGATCAACGCCGTCAGCGCAACCAAGGAAGCCATAACTGACGTATAGCGAAATAAACGCAGCTCACCCGCACTGAACAATCGGTTGTCCGGATGCAATACCGGCGAGTATTCACTGGCATCGTCAACCGAAGGTTCATGTACATTGTGCCGCATTACAACTCCTTACGTTAGTGGCGTGCGGATCTATCCGGCAACAACACAATACCCAGTGTTCTACTACTCACTATTTAGAACTCCCTTTGATGGATCGACGGGGTTTAATGGGTATGCAGTCGCCGGACCCGTATGTACTCTTCAATCGCCTCATTAAACCGTTCATTTCGATTTTTTCTTGGGATCGTCGTTGATTTCTCCCAACACAGCTCCGGACTTTCCGCTTTGCTTACCAGACTTTCCCTTTTGCTCAGTGCTTTTGTCACCGGTCGTTTTACCGCCAGCCTCCTTGACCTTTCCTTTCTCCTTGTTCGCCTGATCCTGAACCTGATTCTTGTTCATGAGCTAATCTCCAGATAAGTGTTTTGTTGTGGTTTCGCCTCAGACCATAAACGATCAAAGATACACAACGAGGCTCCCAAATAGACGATATTTGATGTTTGATTACGGGTCTGTGCGTTGTCTAACGTACGCAACTCGCTTCGAGAGATCAGGAAACCTCTTCCTACGTAATCCGGTACCCGCGTCACGTATTGTGGGTGGCAGCCAAACAGTGGTGGACCCTCGTTGGTTTCAGCCTCGCGTCGTTACCTTGTCACACTGTGTTCAAAGCTGACGTTTACAAGACAGTGCGATCATCGGGTACGCCGTGCGGGTGTTAGCGGGTATGTCGTAGCTTGAGTGGCGAGAAAATCTTTTATCCAGGGTGCGCTTACGAACAGACAACATAGAGGTCAGGCAATGACTATGAGGGTATGCGTTTGCGTTGGCTGACAGCCTTGGTATTCGCTTTGATACAATCGGCGCATAGCACGTAATGGCGCAATTAGGACTTCCATCGAAACAACACAAGTAAGGAACTTCCCATGATCAGAGTCAACACTGCAGCAATCACCCTCTGCCTTTTCGGTGCACTACCCGTGGCAGCCATAGCAGAAACCATACAGTTCGGCCCGGATCACGACGAACAGGAATTCTCCATCTCCGGAACCGGCAGCAGCGATCAGGAATTCAACAGCGGTAGCTTTGGCGTGACTGGCGATCTCGGCTGGTATTTGGGAGATAGCCTGGTCGCCGGTATCCGGCAGAGCGTCAATTACGCCAGCATCAGTGGCGAAAGCATTAGCAATGATTTCTGGAACGGTTCGACGCGTGGTTACGCCAACTATCAATTCCTGGATGATCGCGCACGGCCGTTCGTCGGCGGTAGCCTGGGGGGAATCTATGGTGACGGTGTCAATAACAGCGCTTTCGCTGGCCTGGAAACCGGTTTAAAATACTACGTGCAGTCGAAGACTTACTTCCTCTCGCGCGTCGAGTATCAATTCCTGTTCGAAAGCACCAGCGACGCTTCAGATTCATTCCAGGATGACGGTATCTGGGCTTATACAGCAGGCCTGGGTTACAACTTCTAAGAAACCTTTCCTGAGCTAGTTCCAGGCACTTGGTTTCAGACATTATGTTTCAAGCAACGTCACCGGGCGGCGTCAGCCGCGCCGGTGTACTGTCGCCTGGAAAACCTCCGGCGCATCACGGTCCAGCGACTTCTCGGACCGGAAAAGCGAGTCAGTCCCGCTTGTCTCGCGATGACCCCAGCAGCGCTTTTGCAGGGGTCATGACCCGCAGGGTAAAGAAGGTGAGAACGCTCAGAATCAGCGCGATTTCGAGTCGCCCGGTAGCTACGGATACCCCGATTGCACCGGTTAACCACAGGCTTGCTGCGGTGGCAGTTCCGGAAACAAAACTCTCACCATTCACGACATTCTTCAGGATGGCACCGCCGCCAATAAACCCTATACCGGTAATAATACCCTCCATGACACGTGCTTCTGCATCCGTTGAACTCAGCACCTGTAGGCCGACCAGCATATAGCCGCAGGCGGCAACAGCGACCAGGGGAAAGGTACGCAGGCCTGCCGTACGTTCATGTTTTTCTCGGTCCCATCCAATCGGCAGGGCAAGGATATAGGCGTACAACAAGTCGCGAATATGCAGTGCAACAACACTCCATTCAAGATCCGGTATCAGGCTCATCTTCCGCTCCAGCGGGTCAAAAGGGGCTTCTCGAAAGTAATCGGGTAATCGCTGTTTGTCCACTTTAAGGAATGACTCAGCATCGGGTTAACCACAAGGCAGCGAAAGAAAGGTAATCGGTAGGGTGCGTTGCCAAACTGACCGTAAACGACGCTGGAGCACCGAATCAGGCCCATAGCAATCCAAGCGTTCGTTTTCGCACAGACAGCTCTGGCCAGTGGTATGAAAATCGTCAACAAACAGCGCTTCGAGCGGTTTATTGATCGACCCTTTCCCCACTCACCCGGAGAACAACCATGGCCAGGAACAAGCAACCAGATCGGTCATCGCGAGTAAAAAGCAAAGACGGAAAATCCCCCAAATCTCAGGATAATGGCGGCGCACTCAAAACAAACGATATTGTCGCGGAGCAAGCCAGTGCTAGCGACGATCTCGTCGCCGCGATGCCCTTTAATACCAACAAAGCGCTCGAGCACGGTCGCGACAATGCAGTAGCGCCACCGCCTGGAGTGACCGTAGAACCCAGCAGCAGTGCGCTGACCGCGAGCACCGCAACGGAAGAGACCGGAACTGCGAAAACCGGCGATGCAGCACAGCTTGGAGAGAACGCAACCGTCGCTTCGCTGGAACGCGTTAGAGTGGACGCAAGCGACCGACCGCTGACAACCAATCAGGGAGTTTCTATTGGGGATAACCAGAACACACTTAAAGCGGGCTTACGGGGCCCGTCTTTACTCGAAGATTTCATTCTGCGGGAGAAAATCACCCACTTCGATCACGAACGTATTCCTGAGCGTATCGTCCACGCGCGCGGCTCGGCTGCGCACGGGTACTTCGAAGCCTATGACGCGCTGACCAAGCTCACTCGTGCAACGCCGTTCGCCGAGAAAGGCAAAGTCACCCCCGTGTTTGTACGCTTTTCCACGGTAGCCGGTGAACGCGGTTCGAAAGACACCGCGCGTGACGCGCGTGGCTTCGCAGTGAAGTTTTATACCGACGAAGGCAACTGGGATCTGGTCGGGAACAACATACCGGTCTTTTTCATTCAGGATGCAATGAAATTTCCTGATCTGGTCCACGCTCTCAAGCCAGAACCGCACCACGGCATGCCTCAGGCAGCCTCCGCCCACGATACGTTCTGGGATTTTGTCTCACTGATGCCGGAATCCACTCACATGCTGATGTGGGTAATGTCGGATCGCGCGATACCACGCAGTTACCGGATGATGCAGGGTTTTGGTGTGCATACCTTTCGCCTGATCAACGACCAGGGTCAGTCCGTTTTTTGCAAGTTCCACTGGACGCCGCTTCTGGGGACCCATTCACTGCTCTGGGATGAAGCAGTGAAAATATCGGGCGCAGACCCCGATTTTCATCGACGTGACCTGTGGGAGGCCATCGAATCGGGTGAGTTTCCGGAATGGGAACTGGGGCTGCAAATCTTCACTGAAGAACAAGCCGATGGCTTCAGCTTCGATGTGCTCGACTCAACCAAAATAATACCCGAGGAACTGGTACCGCTTACGCCTGTCGGCCGCATGGTTCTGAACCGAAACCCCGACAACTTCTTCGCAGAGACTGAGCAGGTCGCGTTTTGCACCGCACATATAATACCGGGTATCGACTTCTCCAACGACCCGTTACTCGCGGGTCGAATCCATTCCTACTCCGATACCCAGATCACCCGACTCGGCGGCCCTAACTTCCATGAAATACCGATCAACTCACCCCTTGCGCAGGTACAGAACAACCAGCGCGATGGGATGCACCGTCAGGCGCTGAATCGCGGGCGCGTTGCCTATGAGCCGAACTCCCTGGCAGGCGGCTGCCCCTTCCAGGCAGGCACCATGGGGTTCGTTTCCTTCCCCGAGGCCAGTGCAGAAGATAAAGTCCGCGGCAAGCCGGATAAGTTTGCCGAACACTACGTGCAGGCTACTTTATTCTTCGACAGTCAGACAGAGTTTGAAAAAGCACACATTGCCGCCGCCTTCCGATTCGAACTGAGCAAAGTCGCGGTACCTGCCATTCGCGAACGGATGCTGTCCTCGCTGGTAAATGTATCGCAGGAACTCGCTGCGGAGGTCGCGCTAGGCCTGGGCATGGCGGTGCCCGATGCCATGCCGAAGACTATCGTCGATCCACAACCGCCAGAAGTGACCGTTTCTCCGGCATTATCGCTAATGGCACGACCCGGCGAACGCGGTATCCGCACCCGACAGATCGCTGTTTTGGTTGAGGATGGTGTCGACCATGCCTCGCTTGCTGGCCTCTTTGGTGCACTGACGGACGAAGGCGCCGTCGTTCATTTTGTTGGAACACGGGTGGGCCTGTTCACCGCTTCTTCCGGTGAACCGATAGAAGCGGACAAATCTATGGAAAATTTTCCAGGCGTCCTCTTCGATGCATTGGTAATACCGGATGGAAATGACGCGATCCAGGCGCTTCTCGGTAACGGACATACCCTCGCTTTTATTGACGATATGTTCCTGCACTGCAAAACGATTCTCGCTTTGGGTTCAGGACGCGAGTTACTGGAAATATCAGGTATCGGGTCTGTGATGGAAAAAGACCCCGGAATCTTACTGGCAGACGCCGCCGATGCGGCTGAAACCGCCTCGGCATTCATAAAAGCGATTGCGGCTCATCGACATACATCCCGCGACAGCGACCCACCCACAAACTATCGCAGCCCGACTGTCGGCGCGCTGCCTAACCGTGTTTAGGAGATTTTGATGGAAAAGAAATCGTACGACAAAAAACAACTTCACGAGTTGCTATATCAAGCTTTGGAAACAGAGCGTGGTGGCATAAAGATCTATGAAACCGCTCTGACCTGTGTGCAAAACAAGGATCTTAAAGGAGAATGGGAGGAGTACCTTGAGCAGACCCGAACCCATGAGCAGATACTGCTTAAGGTGTTCAAGGAGCTGGGGCTGAAGCCGGAAACCGCATCGCCTGGTCGCGATGTCGTGGCACACATTGGGGATTCGCTGGTCAGCGCAATGACAATGGCCAAAGCGCACGGCAGTGCCCCCGCGGCGCAACTGGTCGCTGCTGAGTGCGTGGTTCTGGGGGAAACCAAGGACCACCAGAACTGGGAACTGATTGGGCATCTGGCAAAGCATGGTCAGGGCGAGGAAACCAGTGCCCTCAAGACAGCATACGACTTGGTGGAAAAAGAAGAAGACCATCACCTTTACCACACCAAAGGCTTTGCCCGTGAACTGTGGATTGAATCGCTCGGATTGCCAGCAGTGCTGCCTCCTCCCGAGGAGGTAAAAACCGTCGAATCCGCGATCGGCGCCGCGCGGGCGGAAAGCCAGCGCGACGACATGCTAACCTCCAAACACTGAAAAGGTGCTTTGCGCTGGCATCTGATTAACCGTTTGTATTGACCACAAGCAATAGCGGCAGGGGCTTACGCTCCTACCGCTCATTCATCCTTGAATGTTAGCGATTAAGTTTACTCGCTTCGTTCAAACCCCGGTGCAGAACTCAGTTCATCACGGGTCATCCTGATCCGCAATTCCTGGTTATCGCCAGTACCAGTTTTTGTTACGTCGTCCCAGCCAATGGCTACGTCTTTCTCACCCATACCCAGGAAACCGCCAACGCCGACAACAACAGCCACGACCTGGCCGTTCTCATCAATAATGAGTTCACTGATCGAGCCTACTTCCTCTTCACCGTCGGTTGTAATATTTGAGCCAATCAGGTCACTCGCATTCATGGAGTTGGCTGGAGCAGATTCCAGATAACCCCGGTTTTCCATACCAGACTGGCCGAGTGTACCTTGGTCACTTTGCGTAGTATCCGTATTACTGGAGCCAGAAAACTCATCGTCCTGATTGTTCATAGGATCACTCATCGGATCACTATCAACATTCGGATCAGTAACTTCTTCAGCCAGTAAATTACTCGCACCAAAGGCTATAACGGGCGTGACCAATGCATAAATGGCAAGTGATTGTAGCTTCTTCATATAAATCTCCTTAAAATCAGTTAGTTAATCGGATAGATTCATCCTGATTAACAGCTTCATCACTGCTTTTCTATCCAGGCACATTGCCAGGAAATTGACTGAATCGCCACGTGACGTGGAATTCAGGATGAAGTACCAAATTACACCAGAGAAAGGAGTCAGTCGGTTCGCTGACGCACTAAAGAAAGCACAGTATTTGAGTTCCGTCCTTTTCGAGTCGATCGTTATACTCTCGTCATTGCGCCTGCGCTCATGGCCAATATCTTTTAGCCCAAGTTTACCTCGACACAATGTTCCTTAAGGTCATCGATCAGAGGAATGCGTGCATCGGGACGCTCAATTCCGTCCACTGTCACCCGGGTTTCCTGAGCGGATGGCTCGCCGATCCGATTGACTGTTATGTGGTAGAGGGTGTCACGAAAACGGTAGTGGATTTTGTAGCCATCCCAGTTGGCCGGGATGCAGGGCATAATGCGCAAATGATCCACTTCCAGCTGCAGCCCGAGCAGCGTTTCCACCGTCAGCCGGTACATCCAGCCTGCCGCACCGGTGTACCAGGTCCAGCCGCCTCGGCCAGTGTGCGGCACCACACCATAGATGTCTGCGCACATGACATAGGGTTCAACTTTGTACTGTTCAATGGATTCAGGCGTACTGCCGTGGTTAACCGGGTTGAGCATCGCGAAAAACTCCCAGGCGCGCTCTGTGTCGCCCTGCATGGCAAACGCCATCGTAGCCCAGATAGCAGCATGGGTGTATTGGCCGCCGTTCTCGCGCACACCGGGTATATAGCCCTTGATGTAGCCGGGCTCCAGGTCTGATTTGTCGAAGGGTGGGTCGAGCAACTGAATGATGTTTTTATCGCGCCGCACCAGGCGCTGGTCCACTGCCATCATCGCCTGGCGGGCTCGCAGCGCATCGCCCCCGTTCGAGATGACGGCCCAGCTCTGGCTGATCGAATCAATCTGACATTCGTCGTTACTGGTCGACCCTAAAGGAGTGCCATCGTCGAAATAGGCGCGTCGGTACCAGGCGCCATCCCAGGCCTGAGCCTCGATATTACCGCGCAGTTGTTCCGCCTCGGCGCTGCACAGTTCGGCAAACTCCAGATCATTGCGGTCGCGAGCCAGGCCAGTAAACAGCTTAAGATTCTCGACCAGAAACCAGGCCAGCCAGACGCTCTCGCCACGGCCATCCTTACCAACAAGATTCATGCCGTCGTTCCAGTCACCGCAGCCCATTAGCGGCAAATGATGGATGCCAAACCGGAGGCCATGCTTGATCGCACGCACACAATGCTCATACAAACTGGCCGCTTCAGATGAGCGTTGTGGCTGATCGTAGTAGGCCTCCTCTTGCGCATACAACTCGCGGCCTTCCAGGAACGGGATGGACTCATCGAGCACGCCGGTATCGCCGGTCGCCCGTACATAACGGCAGGTGGCATAGGGCAACCACAGATAGTCGTCGGAAAAATGAGTGCGCACACCCTGTCCGTTGGGCGGGTGCCACCAGTGCTGCACATCTCCTTTGAGAAACTGGTGTTCTGCATGCCGGATCAGTTGCTCGCGGGCGAGCCACGGAGTTGCATGAACCAGCGCCATGGTGTCCTGCAACTGGTCGCGGAAACCGTAGGCACCACCAGACTGGTAATAGCCGCTGCGCGCCCACAGCCTGCACGACAATGTCTGGTAGATCAGCCAGCCGTTGGCCAGTACGTTCAGCGCCACGTCTGGCGTGTCGACGCTGACCGCCCCCAGAGTGTGGTTCCAGTGATCCCACACCGCTTCCAACGCCCGTCGCGCCCCCGCCTGTCCGCCAAATTGCTGGATGAGATGCCGCGCCTCATCGGCGGTGCCGGCCGCACCGAAGACGAATACGATCTCATGTTCCTGACCGGCACCGAGTTCGATCCGGGTCTGGATCGCGGCGCATGGATCCAGCCCCGCCCCGGTTCTGCCCGACAGATGTTGACGTCGCATCGCTGCTGGACTTGCGAGCGCACCATTGCGACCGATGAACTCGGTACGGTTACCGCTCACCGATCGCTCGCGCTCGCTGGTTTGCGCGAACACTACCCGGTTGGCACATTCGCGTCCGTAAGCATTCCGGGCGAACAGCGCGCCGCTGTGCAAATCGATTTCGGTAACAATGTGCATTAGATTGGCGTGCCGCCACTCGCCCAATACCAGTTCCCAGAACCCGGTGAGCGACAGGCTGCGCGCACGTTTGGAATGGTTACGCAGTTTGACCATCAGGAACTTGACCGGTGCATCCATGGCGACGTAGGTAAACAGTTCCGAGGCTATGTCATCCTCACGGTGCTCGAACACGCTGTAGCCGAAGCCGTGCCTGCAAACGTAGCCGGAGCAACCGCCAGCAGGCAGCGGCGTCGGCGACCAGAAGGAGCCGGTATCTTCATCGCGAATATAGAGTGCTTCGCCGCAACTGTCTGAAAGCGGATCGTTGTGCCAGGGGGTGAGACGGAATTCGTGCGCGTTTTCCACCCAGGTATAGGCGCTGCCGCTTTCGCTGACCACGGTGCCGATATGAGGGCTGGCGATCACGTTGACCCAGGGCGCCGGCGTAGTCTGTCCCGGTTCAAGGGTGACGATGTATTCATGGCCATCGGGCGTGAAACCGCCCAACCCATTGTTGAAAATGCGCTCGCGCGGTGTCAGTGGATATACCGGGTTGGCGCCCGCCTGCTGTGACGGTTCCAGCAGATCCGAGGTACGTTCTGGCGAGACACGGCGATCCACCTGTTCGACCAGGGTCTCGGCGGTGTCACTGAAGACAATGCGGGCTACCGTCTGCAGCAACACCCGTTCGTCCTCGGAGAGTTCTTCGGCACGGCGCACGAAAATCCCCCCCGGTTTATCGATCACCTGCCCTTCGGGTCCTGCGTTGATCAACCCCATAATCAGGTCCTGCAGCTCCGCCCGGTAGCCGGAGAAACCCTCGTTAACAATCACCAGGTCGGCGGCCAGGCCCTTCATGCGCCAATAGGCGTGCGCTTGTACCACCTGTTTGACCAAATCGACGCGATCAACATCACCAATCAGGAGCAGGACGATGGGCAGATCGCCCGAAATGGCAAAACGCCACAATCCGGACTGTCCCAGTTGGTTGCGGGCAATGATGCCAGGCGCCGCACGGCGCAGGGCATTGCCGTAAATAACCGAGTTTGCCAGGCGGCCAAAAAACTGAGCATCGGCTTCGGTTGCGTTGAGGTGTCGCAATACCTCCTGGCTCTGGAACCAGGCCATCTCGAAGGCGCGCTCGACAAAGTGGCGGTCGCCGTATTTCTCGAGCAGAGCCAACGCGGCCTCGCGTGTGTCTGCCATCCCGGAAATGATCTGCACACTCGCCGACTCATCGGGCGACAAGGTCAGGGTGCTGCGGATTGCCACGCAAGGGTCGAGCACAGCCCCCTGCGTATTCGACAGCGTCGACGGGCGGTCTGTGCCATCCAACACCACCGGGTTGGTCGCTGTACGGCCGCGCCCAATGAAGCGGGCGCGGTCGGTCTCACAAGACGGCTCGTCGGCCACTGAACCCGGTGCCGCCAGCAAATGAAACATCCAGGGTAACTGCTCGCCCGGCGTGCGGGGCCGCCGGGTGCAGAGAATGGCTTGCTGCCCGGGCAAAATTTCGGTTTGTACGAACAGATTACTGAATGAACGGTGCGCCAGATCGGCATTCAGCGGCGCCAGTACCACTTCTGCGAAGCTCGTCACTTCAATGTGGCGAGTACGCGACGACTGATTGGTGAGCGTGACGCGGCGGATCTCGACGTCGTCTTCCGGGGATACGCTGATCTCGGTGTGTGCTTCGATCGCGTGGTCGCGGCGCCGATATTCTGCGCGCGCCTGCACGAAAATTGCTTCGTAGTGATCGGCCGGGCGCAGCGTCGGCTGGTGTGCAGTCGACCAGTACTCTCCGGTATCGCGATCGCGCAGGTAAATGAAGGTGCCCCAGCTATCGGAGGTAGCATCCTCACGCCAGCGAGTGACAGCGACGTCACGCCAGCGGCTGGTGCTGCCACCGGCATGAGTCGCCATGACGTGATAACGGCCGTTCGACAACAGATGAACTTCAGGAAGTCGTGTATTAGGGTCGGTAAACACACGCATAGTTTCACCGATGTCTGCGCTCGGGAGACGGGCGGCGGCACTGACTTCAGCCGCGTGCGGGTACAGGGTATTTCCTTTCTTGGGCACCCGCTCCTGCAGCAGTAATTCAGTCGCCCGCACCAGCGGATCGGACAGGAAGCGGCGCTGCATCGGCTGGTCGAGCAATACATGCGCAAAAGACAGCAGACTCATGCCCTGATGATGCACCATGAAGGTCTGCACGATGACGTGCGGCTTGCCCCGTGGCACGCGTGAGGGCGTGTAGTCGATGGACTCATAGAAACCGTAGTCGCCGAGGAACCCTTGCTCGGCCAGCACCTGCAGATTGCGACATGCTTCCCGCGGCATCACCGTCAGCGCGAGCGCGCTGGCATAGGGCGCGATCACCAGGTCGTCGCCCAACCCACGCTTGAAACCCAGACCCGGCACACCGAACGCCCGGTACTGGTAAACATGGTTAAGATCGGTGGCACTGTAGCAGGATTCGGAAATACCCCAGGGCACCGCGCGTTGCCGGCCGTACTCGATCTGGCGCGACACGGCCGCCTTGCAGGTCTGTTCCAGCAGGGTATTTGGGTAGCTCGGCATCACCAACTGCGGCATCAGGTACTCGAACATTGAGCCGCTCCACGAAATCAGGCTGACGTCGCCGCCATGGCTGGTCAGCAGGCGGCCGAGCGCGAACCAGTGTTTCTGCGGTACCTGCCCCTGCGCGATGAGCAGAAAGCTGGCCAGGCGCGCCTCCGAAGCCAGCAGGTCGTAACAGGCCGGATCGCGGCGCCGTTCACTGATGTCGTAACCGATGGTCAGCAGACCACTCCCGGCATCGTAGAGAAATTCGAAATCCATCTCCGCCAGCAGACGGCAACGATCCACCAGACTATCGATGAGGTCGAGTTGTGCCTGCGCCCGGGCGCCCCTTAGGCCAGCCAGTTCCAGCAGGCTCGGGAGCGCACTGCCCTGCCACGACTCGGGCACTAAACAGTCGAGTTCATTGCGCACCGCACATAATTGCTGATCGAAGGCCCGTGCCCAGTAATAGAGTTCTCCATCAATGTCGACGTCCTCTGGCAACGAGGCTGACAGCGCTCCGCCGATGCGGTCTATCTGGTCCAGCGCACTGACAGCGGCAGCAAGCGTCTGCGGCGGACCCTTCAGCAAAAGGGCCCTTAGGGTGTCTTGCAGCACGCGAACGTTTTCCGCCAGTTTGGGGGCTGGTGAGGCGGGCCACTGATCGGCCACCACCTGCAGGGTATCCTGCAAGCCTTGCAGCACGCTAACCGACAGTACCGGTTGATTTTTCAGTTCAGCCAACCCCGCCTGCAGGGTCAGCAGGCTGCCGGCCAGGTTGCCGCTGTCTACCGAAGAGACGTATTGCGGGTGGAGCGGTTGCAGCGTGCGCGTGTCGTACCAGTTAAGAAAGTGGCCGTGGTAGCGTTCCAGTTTTTCCATCGCCGTGAGGGTGTTGTCGATGCGTTGCAGGCATTCCCCTGCAGTGAGATAACCGAAATCGACCGCAGCCAAATCAGCCAGCAGCGACATGCCGATGTTGGTAGGCGAGGTGCGCGAGGCGATAGTTGGCGCAGGATAGACCTGAAAGTTGTCTGGCGGCAGCCAGTTATTATCCGGGCCGACGAAGTCCGCAAAGTAGCGCCAGGTGCGGCGAGCCGCCATACGCAGGAAGCGTTGCTGATCGAGGCTCAAGCCCGGCTTGGGGACAACCAGCGGCCGGCTGAGCCACCAGCCGAGGACAGGCGATACCAGCCACAGCACCAGAATAGGGACAACAACAAACCACGCCTCCTCCAATCGGCTCTCCATTAAGACCAGAGCCGTAGCCAGCGTCAGTGCGAGCACCGGTGCAATCCACATCTCCCGCAAAAACTCAGTCAGTGACCGGCAAGCATTGCGGTGTGCATAGCCGGGCAGTTGCCAGAGTAACAAACCACGGCGCGTGAACGGCAGCCTTGCGCCCGAGCGCAGAATTGCCCCCAGGGCAATCTGGGTGTCGTAGGGCATAAAGGTCAGGCTCAGCAAAGCAAGTGCCAACGGACGAACAGCCGTTTTTCCGGTCAGGCTCAGGTGCATCAGCCAATCGCCTTCTGCAGGCTTGCGAATCAGCTCGATCAGGGTGGACGACAGGGTAGGCAAAAACACCACCGCCACGACCAGAAGAGTCCACACCCACACAGAGCCCGGACTCAAAAGCCATCCCCCCACCAGCAAAGCAAGCAGCGCTGGCGCCACCAGGCTGCGTCGCAAGTTATCGAAGATTTTCCACAGAGACAGCGCCGACAGCGGATTCGACAGCCGCTTTGACTTTGCACCTTTCACGCCAGGTGGCCCTGGCACGCGCGGCAGCAACCAGCCGGCAAGCTGCCAATCACCGCGTATCCAGCGGTGGCGCCGACTCGCCTCGATGGCGACACTGGCCGGTTGCTCCTCAATCAGGTCGATGTCGGTCACCAGAGCCGAACGCGCGAAACCGCTTTCCAGTAAGTCGTGACTGAGGATGAGGTTCTCTGGAAAGCGTCCATCGAGAGCCTGACGAAAAGCATCAACGTCGTAGATGCCCTTGCCGATGAAGGAGCCTTCCCCAAAAACATCCTGGTAAACGTCTGACACTTCTCGGGTATAGGGATCGAGACCCGAGTCACCGGCGAACAGCTTGGTAAAGCGTGACTGGCTGGCACTGGTCAGGCTGATTGAAGCGCGCGGTTGCAGGATCGCGTAGCCTTCGACGATGCGGCCTTTGGCCGTGTCGTAGACCGGCCGGTTGAGCGGGTGCGCCAGGTTGCCGACCAGGGCGCAGGCCGCATCACGCGGCAGTTGGGTATCGGTATCCAGGGTAATGACATACTTAATCGAACCAAGAATGGATTGATCACCGATGATCTCCGAAAAGGCCGTGTAGGCCTCGCCCCGGAGCAGAGCGTTGAACTGCTCGAGCTTGCCGCGTTTGCGCTCGTAGCCCATCCACACCCGCTCCACCGGATTCCACAGCCGCGGCCGGTGAAACAGATAGAAAACACAGGGCCGGTCATCTCGGTAGGTGTTGTTGAGTGTCTCGACCGCTGCACGCGCGTAGGTGAGCAAGGCGACGTCGTCCGGCAGCGCTTGCTCTGCTGCATCGCGAAAATCCGTCAGCAGGGCAAAGTACAGATTGGAATCCCGATTACCGAGATACCGTATCTCCAGGGCTTCGAGCAGATGATCGATTTCCCGTCGACTGCTAATTAACGTGGGTACGATCACCATGCTGCGGTGAGCGACAGGTATACCCGCTGAGAAATCCAATCGTGGCAAGACCCGCGGAGGCACAAACAGCGTAATCGCCCGATTGATCAGCGCAACGGCGAGCGCCGAGGCGCCAATCACCCCGCTGATCGCAAAAAACCAATAACGCCAGTCATGGGGTGCGAATCCACCAAACGCAGCAAGCACGCCTGCGGTCGTGAGCAGCGTCAGTATCAGAATGCAGCCAAGATACAGGGGCAAGCGAACACGACGGCTTGCGCGTTTCACCCGGGTTAACAACGAAGGGCGATAGCCGACCGAACGCTCCAGACTTGGCCGCCCCCGATCAATCAGGTAGTAGCCGACATGCGCACTGCGGTCGTGCCGACCCCGTCGCGCGGCGGCTGCCTGCGCAAGAACAATGGCCTCGCGTGCCACCGCCATTTCATCACAGGCACTGTCCCGCGCCACGTCTTCAATAACATGCCGGTAGCGGTCGCGAGTCGCGAAATCCTGCTGTGCATGCGTGCCTGAAGGGTCTTCGCATAACCTCTTTTCGACGATACTCAGCGACTCGACGTACATCTTCCAGTTCATCGCGCTGATAAAACGCAGGCTACCAATGCTATTGGCGATGGATATCTGGTTGGCCGCGTCGGTCCGCCCGGCGGCTTCCGACAGCTTCGTTGCGGTCACGCCCTGTTCCAACAGTTCCTGTTCAACCCAGGTTTGCACGAAGGCCATGGCGGGCCCGTGCGCCTGGAGCCGGTCATAAAACTCTTCCACAAACGGCGCGGTCAGAGGTACATCGGCATGGGCAAACTCAGCCAGTAAATGGATCAACTGTTTCGGGTCACTCTCAACGGCGTCAAGCATGCGGTTCGCCCAGGTGATGGCCGCATCGCGCTCCTCTCGCCGTCGAGCAATGCGCACGCCGACGCGGCGCAGATTCTCCAGCAGCGCCAGTTGCAGCATGATCGGAAAGGCCCATAACTCGCCGAGTTTCAAAGGTTCAACAGATTGATAGGCGGCAACGAATTGGGTGACGTTGTCGCTGTCGACGCGGCCATCCATGTGGGAAATCAACTCCAGCGCCAGGTCGTAAATGCGGGGAAAACCCGCCGACTGACCATCCGCCAAACGCGGCAACTGCCGGCTGTATCCGCGCGGAAGATGTCGACGCGCCAGGCCGATCTGCTGCTCGATTAGATAGAAATTATCGAGCAACCAGGCTTCGGTCGGCAGGATTCTTTGCCCCGGCTTGGCGGCAGCCGTGACGACGTCGTAAGCATCCAATAGAACGCGCGCATTGCCTGCCAGCCGTGGCAACAAACGGTCTGCCCCGGGGTGCGGGTCAATTTGATGCTGACCGCCCAGGGTGACTGCATGACGCTTCAGTTGCTCAATGCTGAACAGCTCCGCGCGCAACAACTCGGTATCCTGATCGTGACGCAGCCCATCCCTTGTTCGGGCCGAAAAACCGAACGCCTTGATGGTCATAACGTGCTCCTTGTTTAACCTTCGGATGGTCACCCTGACCACATGCCGGTCTTGACCGAAAATGCATCCTTAGTGGTTTCGAACCCTCACCCTTTTGTCGGTTTATTCGGCCAGTCTCCAGTGTAGGTCGTTTTGGCTGGTATTGAGGGAAAGAAGTGGTAAAGGAGGCCCTTTTAGCGGGTCAAGCCTTTGCGAATACCAGTAGCAGGTTGGTGTAGAGGATGCTGTCAGTGGATTTTTGTAGTTGGGCTGGGAGTAGTTGGCTGCGATTGGAAACAGGAAGCACGCTTAATACGGGCCTACCAGAGCAACAGCGCGACACCCAGCAGATAAAGCACCATGATCACTACGCTTTCCATTCCGATCTGACCGATGCCGTGACGCTCGCGACGAATCAGGCCCATCATCAGAACGCCAGACATTAACAACGTCAGCGCAGCCCAGAACATCGAGTCTTCCGGCAGGGCGTGATAAATCGAGCCATCCCGATAGGCGATGTCCGAAGCGGCGGTAAATAATGTATCGAAGGCATTACCGCCAATGATGCCGCTAACGGCCAGAGTCAGGGCGCCCCGGCGAACCGCCGCCACAGAGGTGACCAGTTCGGGAATCGAGGTGCTGATAGCGGTTAGCAATACGCCGACCAGGGTCTGCGTCAGATTGGCCTTGCTGGCAATGACCGTGGCGGCTGGCTCCAATGCCCAACCGGAAACGCCGAGAATGATCATTAACACCAAAAAACGAAACCAGAGCCCGGCCAGGGACAGCTTGCTATTGGCGTCGTCCGGTTGATCCTCGCGGGTATCCCGGGTCAACGATGGACGCCACATCGGGTGTTCCGAGGCACGCCGCACCAGATAAATGCCATAGGCGTAAACAATCAGTAATACTGGCGTCACCGGGTGCACACCGCCGATGGTGTAGTTTGGCAAATAAGGTGACAGCAGAATCAGCGACAGCAGGCAGATCAGCAGGCCATTCTGCATCATGTTTGGCAATGAGGCAGCGGCATGCTCCAGATTGGCGCGTCGGTAAACCATGTCGGCCACACCCAGGAAAAACGTCTGGACGGCGATCCCACCCAGAGCATTACTGATCGCCAGTTCAGCATGCCCATTCCAGGCTGCCGTGACCGACAAGACAGACCCACCCAGCGATGTCGACGCCCCCAACAACACAGCGCCAGCAGCAGCTTCGCCGATTCGGGTGCGATCGGCCAATTGGTCAACTACACCGGTGATCCGGGTACCGGCGATCGCGATTACCGAAGCGCAGCCGACAAAGACAAGCATTGCCTGCAGCAGGGTCCAGTTTTCCGGTTCAAGCAAAAACATTGTGTCGAATCAACCTCCTGGCAAAGTGGGTGACAACGCCGTTTTGGCTGAGCATAGTTGAGGTATAGTCGATATGGGAAAACACTACCCTACACCATTTCGACCCGGCGGCCAGACTATGTGATAATTTGCTGGCTCCTGAACAATCCAACTTGATGATAGGCAACTATCAATCATCCCCAACCGCGCAATGCGAGAGGTAATCAAGGTGACTGATGTTGGCCGAAACGAACCCTGCCCCTGCGGAAGTGGCAACAAGTTCAAACGCTGCTGTATGGGCAAGCAAGAAAATACAAACCGGGGCACCGGCCCGGCTGAAGTAATGGACGCTCTGGGCAACGCGCTTGAGAAGCAGGAATTCAACTCTCTGGAAGAGGCACAGTCGTTTGTAGCCCAACTCACCCAACAACAAAACCAGCGCTCGATCGATGACTTTCAAGGTCTGTCGCCCGAGCAGATACACTGGATGCTCAACCAGCCATTCGACTCCCCCAGCCTGGTCCGGTTTCCTGAAGTACTCGATACCCAACCCACCGCCCCTATTCTCCAGCTATTCAACCTGTTAACAGAGACGATTGGCGAGCAGGGCCTGAAACCCACCGCCAAAGGCAATTTGCCGCGTAATTTTTGCCGTGAGGCCGCCCTCACCTATTGGGGTGAACAGGAATATCAGAGAAGGACCCGTTTTAGTGGCATTAACCGTGAAGACGACTTTTACGACTTGCACATCACTCGCATACTCGCCGAATTGGCAGGGCTGATTCGTAAATATAAGGGGAAATTCATACTCAGCCGTGAATGCCGCCAACTCCTGGCAAAAGGAGGCCTGGCCGCGGTTTACCCAAGATTGTTCAGAGCCCATGTAGAAGAGTTCAACTGGGCTTACCGAAGTGGCATTGACGAACTGCGTTTTATCCAGCACGCCTGGCCGTTTACGCTTTATATGCTCAGGCGCCATGGCGATACTTGGCACCCGGCAGAGTTTTATGAAGGCGCCTTTTTGAAAGCCTTCCCGTCAATCATGGACGAGTTCCCTCCGAATCCGGTGGTCAGCCCGGAAAGATCTGTACGCCTCACCTATACCATCCAGGCGTTGCATGATTTCGCAGGCTTTTTGGGGCTCGCCACTGTGGAGCCCACCTCAGACGACATCTTTAACCGCGAGTATCGGGTTAGAGCCTTGCCGCTGTTGGAGAAAGCGGTTCAATTTCAGGTTTAGAGTTTTCCGACGGACCAAG
>NZ_JBBECH010000039.1:0-26122 GCF_040881935.1 Saccharospirillum sp.
GGTGAACCTTTTGGGAAGCTCTGGTGTGGGCATTTAGTCTGTTACAGTGCACTAGTAAGCCGTCACTTAGGGAGTGTGACAGTAACCCCAAGATCTTCCAGCTGCTGGCGACTGTGCTCCCGGTACCGCTCCCGCACCTCTGAGCCGGCTGGTTTTTCCAGATAATACGCCAGTTTGTAGGCGACCGGCGCCGCCACGCCAGCTTGCTCCAGGGTGCTGACCAGATTGAGCTCGGCACTGGTATCCGGGTCGGGCAGGGCGACCGGCGGTTCGGTAACAACCAGCTCCTCACCTTGCGCAACCTGATTGACCCACTTCTGGTAGGCTTTCTCAAAAGGTGGCCAGCTGTATCGCTCGGCTTCAGTGCGCATTCTGAAAAAACCCACATCGCGGGCGGCCAGATGCACGGCCGCATGCGACCAGCGCCGGTTGGCTGGCGAATGGCTGTTCTGGCAGGCTTCCAGGTAGGCTTCGCGGATGGTCGGCAGACCGAGTGCCTCGGGCTGCGGTTGCAATAGCTGAACAAACTCGGCAATGGTTGGCGGCCAGGCGAATTCGAGTTTGCAGCGTTCCAGCGCGTATTCCACCAGATGTGCTGGTGTTCCAGCCAGGCTGTAAGCCCATTCCCGCTTGGCCAGCGTCAGGGTCGACTCATCACCGTAGGCACTTTCAAACTTGTGAGTGTAGATGTGGTGAAAGCGCGCGAAGATCATGTTGACCAGCAGTTTGGTCTCATGATCGAGTGAGCCGGTATTACCAGTCGGTGTCGCGGATGTTGCGGAGAGCTTCCCGGACTTTAGCCCGTTTTTCGCGAGCAGGGTTTGCAGGCTCTTGGGTGTGCTGTTGGGTTCGCTCATGTCGGCCCTTGTTGTTCAGTTGATCATGCCAGGAACGCTGGACCCAGTTTAAAAAGCGGACATCCCAGCTGAATTCGGCTCTGTCTTTATCCTGATAATACTGTCTGAATTTTGCCAGTTCCGCCAATGCAAAGGTCAGCGGAATATCGTGAAACGACAACAATCTCGGGAATTCCGGCCCGGGCTCCCAGTCCGGGTGCATGCGCGTGCGCTCTGCCCGCACTGTGTTCATGTCGGTTTTCTCCGGCTTCAGGTAGGCCAGATCATCCTGCATCTGATTGCGCCGCCGGGCATCGTTCATGCCGGGCTTGGCTGTGGTGGCTGTGGCTTCGGGTTCCGCCGTCACGGGTCGGTTCATCGACCTGACCGGGATTCTTTCCAGCGGCATTTCACTACCGGAATCTGCCTCTTGTGCACTGTCGGGCCAGGTCTCAGCTGGCGTGAGGCTGTCGTCGAGGTCTTCCAGGTGCACATGCCAGGGGTCTTCATTGTGTACGGTCAATAGCCCTTGCGCCTGAACTCTGCGCAGTACTGCGCTGAGCTGGGTGCTGCTCCAGAATGGCAGTAACTGGCTCCGGTGTTGTTCGGTCAGGGAGACCCGTGACCCAAGCAGCAGGGCCATTTCAGTCAGGAGTTGGTACAATAGCGCCTCTTCCAATCCCAGGGTTTCTGCCAGGGCAGGAGAGACCACTAATACTTTCTCAGGGATCACACAGAGTCCTCAATGGTTAATGCCGGTCCCATAGCCGTGCCCGCCTGTGAAGCGGATCGGTTTCGGTGCCGATGAAATGCAGATTGGCCAGTCTAGCACTGGCACCCCCCGGGCGGGAATGACTTATCGGCTATAGCGAGTGAATCCGAGTCAGGGTACCCTGCGGCAGCGTTGGAGGCTGTGTGGCTGTGGTTCGCGTCGGCTACCGGGGTTGCTCCTGTGGGGTCGGCGTAGATCCATCCATTGAGCCTGGACCGCAGCATCCCTGCTGCGGACTCCCCCCACAGGGGCAACCCCGGCAGCCGTCGCTTGCTGTCGGGGTGCACTCTGCTTCAGTTCATAAACAAGGCATTGCGATGAACGATCTTTTAAGTGTTCACAATCTGGTGAAACGCTACAAACAGCTTACAGCCGTTGATGGCGTCAGTTTTTCTGTGACTAAAGGGCAGTGCTTCGGGTTGCTGGGGCCGAATGGGGCCGGTAAAACCACTACCATCGAAATGATGGAAGGTATCAGCAAACCCACCTCAGGTGAGGTAAGGCTCTTTGGTGAACCAGCCTCGCGCAAGGCGTTCGAGCGAGTGGGCATTCAGTTTCAGAACACTGCGTTGCAGGACTACCTGACGGTGGCCGAGACACTGAAGTTGTTTGCCGCCTTTTATACGAAAACCATTGATCAGGATGAGTTGACTGAGCTGTGTTCACTGGGTGACTTTTTGCACCAGGATGCGCGCAAACTCTCGGGTGGCCAGCGTCAGCGTTTGCTGCTCGCGCTGGCGCTGATCAATGACCCGGATCTGGTGTTTCTGGATGAACCCACGACCGGGCTGGACCCGCAATCGAGACGTAACTTCTGGGAGCTGGTGCAGGCCATCAAACGTCGCGGCAAGACGATCGTACTGACCACCCATTATATGGACGAGGCGGAAACCCTGTGCGATGACATTGCCATCATGGACCAGGGGCGGATCGTCGAACGGGGGTCGCCATCCCAGTTGCTGGAGCGGCATTTTGAGGGCGTGATGGTTCATTTGCCGGCGACGGCGGTGGAGGGCAAGATTTTGCCTTTCCAGATGCTGGCGAACCGGGACCGGGTCGAGATTCAGACTACAGCGGTGGATGCCACCGTACGCCAGCTCGCCGAAGCTCAGGTGCCTCTGACGGGTTTGCAGGTTAAAAGCCCCAACCTGGAAGATTTGTTTTTAAAGCTCACCGGCCATGCCCTGCGCGCCTGATCACATGGAGACCAACTGATGATGACCCGCCTGCTGGCTGTCTTTAATGCCCGCAACAAGGAGTTCTGGCGCGATCGGAGTTCGCTTGCCTGGAACTTTGCATTCCCGTTTTTGCTGGTGTTTGGCTTCTATTTTATTTTTGGCCAGGGCATGCCGATGTTCAAGGTGGGTGTGATCAGCGAACAGGACGCTTACATCTCTCAGCCTGCCTTTATGCGGCTCAGCCATATCCAGTTTGTGCCCTATGAGGAGCTTGACGAAGCGCTGAACCGGGCCCGGCGCCACCAGATTGATCTGGTACTGGATCTCGACCGCAAGCTGTACTGGGTCAACGAAGAGAGCCGTAATGGCTATGTTGCCGAGCGTCTGCTGGTGAATGCCGACCCGGAATTTAACCGTCGCGTGGTACAGGGTGAGCCGATTCGCTACGTTGATTGGGTGTTGCCCGGGATCATCGGCATGAACATCATGTTCAGTTCCCTGTTCGGGGTTGGCTATGCCATTGTGCGTTATCGCAAGAACGGGGTCTTGAAGCGTCTAAAGGCGACGCCGTTGTCGGCCTTTGAGTTTGTATCGGCGCAGATTCTGTCGCGGCTGCTGACGGTGATGCTGGTAGCCGCGATTATCTATTTTGGCAGTCACTGGGCGCTGTCGACGCTGATGCTGGGAAATCCGTTCAGCTTGCTGCTGACGCTGTTTGTCGGTGCCCTGGCGCTGATTTCACTCGGCCTGGCGGTGGCCAGCCGGTCGCGCAGTGAAGAACTGACCGGTGGGCTGATGAACATGGCGACCTGGCCGATGATGGGGTTGTCGCAGGTCTGGTTTTCGCTGGAAGGTGCGCCTCCCGGCGTACAATCCATTGCCAATGCGTTACCGCTTACCCATTTGGTCAGTGCCGCCCGGGAAATAACCACCGAAGGTGCCACCCTGATGCAAGTCAGCGATCATTTACTGATTCTGGTCGGGATGACTGCCCTGTTCCTGGGTATAGCGGCCCTGCTGTTTAACTGGGACAGTGATCACCGCTAGTCAGAGTGCTTGCAACACCCGGGTTTGGTCTATACTGCCGGGTTTCAATCCCTGTTCCAAAGCCGTACGGAAGTGGTATGCGTTCAATTCTGGTTTCAATCATGGCCCTGTTTCTGGGCATTTGTTTATTGCTGCTGGGCAACAGCCTGCTGAGCACCTTGCTGGTGTTGCGCGGTGTTGCCGAGGGGTTTTCCGGCCAGTACCTGGGCATTCTGACCTCGGTCTATTTTTTAGGGGCGCTGGTGGCAACCATGATGGCCTCGACCATGATCAAACGCATGGGTCATATTCGCTGTTTTACCTTTTGCACCGCCCTGCTCGGCTGCAGCATTCTGGCCTATGTGCTGATCATTTCACCCGCCGCCTGGCTAATTATCCGGTTTTTTACCGGGTTCGGGGTGTTTGTGATGTATACCGTGATCGAGAGCTGGCTGAACGGCCAGACGCAAGACGCCTATCGCAGCCGGGTGTTTTCGATTTATACGCTGGTTAATCTGGTGGCCATCGCCGCGTCACAACAACTGCTGCGCATCGACAGTGCCACCAGTTATACCCTGTTCGTACTGGCCAGTTTCCTGGTAACGGCGGCGATTATGCCAGTCTCCTGGACACGATTGCAGCAGCCGCATGTTCCGGTCGACATGCCGTCGATGAGTATTCTGACATTGTTTGACGCCGCGCCGGTGGCGGTGACCGGTGTGGTGGTGTCCGGGTTGATCATGGGGCCGTTCTGGGGGCTGACGCCGTTGTTTGTAGCCAGCCTGGGCTATACCGAGAACCAATTGGCTGGCTTTATTTCGATGTCGATTCTGGGCGGGGCACTGATCCAGTACCCGGTGGGGCGCTGGTCCGATCATATGGATCGGCGCCGCGTCATACTGGTAACGTTTGTTCTGGGTTCGCTGCTGGCCCTGACGATGGCACTGAGCGCCTGGTACCTGCCCGCTGAGCGCACCCTGATGACGGCGCTGTCTATCGTATTCTGTGGATTGGTGTTGGCGGTGTATCCGATATCGGTAGCGCATTTGGTGGACCGCATTCACAAAGACCATCTGGTTGCCGGCTCCAGCGGCTTGCTGATGCTCTATGGTCTGGGGTCTTTCATCGGGCCCGCGCTGGCGGGGTTTGCTCTGGAGTATCTGGGGGCCGGTGGCTTGCCCGCCTACTATCTGATGATGTTGGCGGCGTTCAGTCTGGTGCTCACCGTACAATTGGTTCGTTCGCGCATCATTGAGCGTCCGGAAGATCACGAAAGCCAGTACGTGGCCATGGTACGGACCTCACCTAATGTTCTGCCGCTACACCCGGAATCTGAAGAAGACGTGGGCGCGCCTGAAGAACGACGCAGTGAGGACCGGGAGTCAGCCTGACAGGAATTACTAAAGCTCGTCAGTGTCGACTTTGATGTCTTCGTCCTGATCGTTGCCCCTGCCAAGTTTGGCTTCGTAGCGATCCAGCGCGGTGGCGCATAACTGATAACCGTCTTCGATCATGTCGCTGGCCAGATGATAGTCAAACAGACCTCCGACGCCTCTTGGAATTTCAATCAGAATATCGGGCTGGTGTGCGGCCAGCTTCATGTGGGCGATGGTGTTCTGCATGGTATCGATGGAGCGGTTCATCAGTTCGAGCATGCTCCACTGATTCTGTGGTTCCGTAGAGCCGGCTTTTTCCGACCACCAGCGATCAATAAACCGGTTGATGGCCCGGTGCACCGTATTTTGTGCTTCTTCGGATATCTTGGCCGCTTTTTTGTGGCTGGCTCTTTCCGATCGGCCTGGCATGTCGACGCGGCCATTGAGGTTTACGGCTATGGTCAGGTCGGTCTGTGTCCGCAGCGTTGGCGCGATCGGGACCGGGTTCAACACCCCGCCGTCGACCAGCATCATGCCCCGGTAAGGGTGGGGTTTGAACACTGAAGGAATAGCAATCGACCCCCGAATGGCTTCAAACAGCGAGCCATCGGTGAACCAGATTTCCCGCTGGCGTTCAATATCCACGGCAACGGCGGTAAATTCGATCGGCAGGTTTTCGATCTGGGCATCACCGACCTGGCGCTTTAACACTTCCATGATTTTGTAGCCTTTGAACAGACCACCCCCATTGAATGATAGGTCGAGCAGTCGCAGTACGTCAGTGCGTTCCAGAGCGCAGACCCAGCGTTCGTACTGGTCCAGCTTCCCGGCAGCGTAGAAACCGCCCACCAGCGCGCCGATACTGGCGCCAGCGATGTTGGTGATGCTGTAGTGCCGGTCCTCCAGGCAGCGGATAATGCCAATATGAGCCATACCCCGGGCGCCACCACTGCCTAGTACCAGCGATACGGTTTTTTGTGTGTTCACGCGATTATTCCTTTGGTCGTGGTGAGTGTTCAGAATCTTCCTGAAGTTCCATGAGTAAAGTATGAGGCTAAAACGTCGAATTGCTACCTTCAATGGCGCTCCGGGATAGTGACCCGGCCAAACCGGCGCTACACTGTCAGGGCCGGTGAGAGCGGCGCCCGCCCAGCTCGCGTAGCATACAGGGCAGCGGTCGTCCGTTGGCGGTTCACCTTGAAACACCCCGTTGAGGAGTCTTGAGTGTTAGATTCAGTTCAGATTGCCTTTGATCCTTCCAGTTTGGATATGTTGAACTTCTTGCTGGCAATTATGATGTTTGGCGCAGCATTGTCGGTAAAAACGAGTGACTTTCATTATGTTCTAAAGTCGCCCAAAGCACCGGTGATCGGCCTCATCTGTCAGTTTATACTGCTACCTGCCGCCACCTACGGACTCACCCGGGCGCTGGCGCTGGATCCGTCGCTGGCGTTGGGCATGATTTTGGTGGCGGCTTGTCCGGGTGGTAGTTTCTCGAACATCATCACCTTTCTCAGTCGCGGGCATGTAGCCACCTCGGTCAGCATGACTGCCATCTCGTCATTGGCGGCCATTATTATGACGCCGCTGAATTTTACCTTTTATGCCTCACTGGCTCCGGAAACCCGTGCCATCGTTCAGGCCATCGATGTTGAGCCGCTGGCCATGGTGCAGTTGATTGGTTGGGTGCTGGGCGTTCCGCTGGCGCTCGGTATGCTGGTCGGGCACAAATTCCCGGCCTTTGCCGCCCGGGCAGACAAACCCGCCCGCTGGGTTTCCCTGGCCATCTTCATGATGTTTGTAGGCGTTGCTTTCTCGCGCAATGGCACGCTCTTTGTCGAGCATGCCACGGCGTTTGCTGGCCTGGTTGTCTTGCACAATGCTCTGGCGCTTGTTCTCGGCTGGGCCGCCGCATCCTGGGCACGACTGCCTGATGACCAGCAACGTGCTGTGATTCTGGAGGTCGGCATTCAGAACTCCGGCCTCGGGCTGATTATCCTGTTTTCGTTTTACCCGCATCTGGGCGGCATGATGCTGATCACCGCCTTCTGGGGTGTCTGGCATCTGGTCAGCGGGCTACTGCTGTCAGCCTACTGGTCGCGTCGGCCACCCCAGCTCGGCATTGGCGTGGCCTAAGCCCGACGGCATCCTGCCTTTTTCAACAACCTGTTAACGGGACTGCTGGGCGGCCTGTAACCGGTTCTGCAGCCATAAGGCCTGGTCAGCCAGGCTGCCGTCTTCCGGCAAGACACTGACCGGAATCACCTCGACCACCCGCATATGAATGCGCTGATGCTTGCCCAGACGGTAAGCCCAGACCTGAAACACGGCTCGCAGTATTGGGCTGATACCATGCAACATTTGCCGCCAGGGCGCGCGCGGCATCTGAACGTCAACCAGCACGATAGGCCGGTTGGTTTCCCGGGCGAGACGAATAATACCTGTGCGCCAGGCCGGGTCGACCGCGTCTTTCCAGAAAGGCCGGGCCCGGCTTAAACCGCCCGCGGGGGTAATTACCAGTCTCCCATCCTGCTGCAACCACTGGCTGGCAGTCGTCAGCGTTTTACTGCCGCCCAGCGAACGCCGTTCACTGTCTAGGCTGACCGAAAGAAACACCTCGCGCAGCGGGCCGAACACATTCAGAAAATTTCGCGCCATAATCCGCGTCGGCACCCGGGTTCGACTGGCCAGCCAGGCCAGTCCCAGCCCATCAAACAGACCGTGCGGATGATTTCCCGCCACAATGCAACTGCCCAGACTGTCGAGCAGATCGGCATTTTCAGCGCTCAGTGAAAAATCATTTCGGCGTAACAGTGCATCGAGCATGCCATGCAGGTCGCCATCGCCCGATTGCCAGGCATCTTTCAGTAGTCGGTCTGCCCAATTAATGCCCACGATTTTAAATAAAATCCGGCGTATCGGGCCGGGCCAGTTATCTAGCATTTACCAATATCCAACTGAGTTATCCGTGAAATAAAAATTGTTATTTGATGTTCGGAATTTGATATTGACGACACAGTAAGTGCCAGCGTCCGGGTAAGCCTCTCCGGGGGAGTCCGCAACATGGATGTTGCGGTCTAGGCTCCATGGACGGATCCACGCCGACCCCGGAGAGGCTTACCCGGATGCTGGCACGGACTCGAGCCACAGATTCTACCCAAAGGCAGCACCGAGGTCCCACATGGGCAGGAAGACACCCAGTGCCAGCACCAACACCATGATACCCATAAACAGCAGTAAAATTGGTTCGATGGCTTCGGCAAGTCGCTTCAGGTCGTATTCCACTTCCTGGTCGTAAAAATCGGCGATGTCGACTAACAGCCCACTGACATTACCGCTTTCTTCACCGACCGCGATCATTTGCAGGATCAGCGGGTTGAACAGGCCACTGGCCGAGGCGGTGACCTGCAACGATTCGCCACGCTTGATGCCTGACATCATGCTCTCGATACCCTTGCCGATGTACTTATTGCCCACGGTGCGGCTGGCGACGCTCAGCGCCTGCAGCAAGGGTACGCCGGCTTCCAGCATCATAGCGAAGGGGCGGGCAAAACGGCCCAGCGCAATGCGTTCATAGATACCGCCCGTTAACGGAAAGCGGAGAATCTGCCGGTCCCAGGCCAAAGCGCCCTGAGGCGTTTTTTTCCAGCGTTTAAAGGCGTACACCCCGAGGATAATCAGGCCCAGCAAATAAGGCCAGGTGCTGATCATGATGTCGGAGCTGGTAAGCAGAATTCGGGTCGGCAGCGGCAGATCGGCGCCGAGTTTGGCAAACACACCGGCGAAGGCCGGGATTACCATGAAGTTGATCACCACCATAGCCAGCGCAATAGCTGAGACCACTATGATCGGGTAGCGGGTCGCCGATGCGATGTGCTTGCGTGTGTCTTTTTCCAGTTCCAGGTGGCTAACCAGTTGTTGAAAGGCTGTGTCCAGCCGGCCGGTCGACTCGCCCATGCGAATCATCGCAATAAACAGGTCATTGAACACATCCGGGTGGCTGCGAAACGCCGTCGACAGTGGTGAGCCCTGGGTCAGAATGCGCGACACATCGCCGAGTACCTCGCCCAGATGCGGCGATCGGGTGGCATCGGCAAGGCCGTTGATGGCGCGCATTAGCGGAATCCCCGAGCGCGACAGCGCATACATCTGGCGGCAGAACATGATCAGCTCATCGATGCTAACCTTGGCCTTGCGCTGAGTGTAGCGACTGAGCAGAGCAGACAGATCAATGTTCTTTGAGGTTGGTTTGGCCACCGGTTCAACGCGTGTGGCGATGATGCTTTGTCGCTTCAGCAACTGCAGCAAAGCGCTTTGCGACGCCGCTTCCAGTTGGCCTTCAACCTGGCGGCCTTCCGCGTTACGACCCTGGTAAAAATATTCAGCCATGGTCGGCCACCAGATCGTTCAAATCGATGGTGATCTTAAAGACCTCCGACAGGTCGGTCGTGCCTTCCGCGGCGTATTCCAATGCCCATTCTTCCATCGGCTTGAACTGGGCGTTAGCGCGCGCGGCATCGACAAATGCATTGTGATCCTGATCACGCAACGCGATCAGCATGTGTTCATCGAGCTCCAGCCACTCATACACACCGATCCGGCCACGATAGCCGGTGTTGTTGCAATGATAACAACCCGTACCCCGGTAATAAGTGTGCTGTGAAAAACGTCCACCGGCCAGGTTGTTTAACCACAGCTGTTCCCGTACCTCTGGCTTGTATGCCTGGCGGCACTCTTCGCAGACTTTGCGCAGCAGTCGCTGTGCCATGATGCCGCGCAGGGCCGACGCTACCAGGTAGGACTCGACCCCCATATCGGCCAGTCGCATGGCACTGGAGACGGCATCGTTGGTGTGCAGGGTGCTCATAACCAGGTGTCCGGTTAGCGCCGCCCTGACGCCGATGGAGACGGTCTCCTGATCCCGCATTTCGCCGACCAGAATGACATCCGGATCCTGACGCAGGGCCGAGCGCAGGATGCTGGCGAAATCGAGATTGATGCGCGGGTTGACCTGTACCTGATTGATGCGCGACATGCGGTATTCGATCGGGTCTTCCGCCGTGATGATTTTTCGGTTGGGCTGGTTCAGTAAATTCAGCGCGGAGTAGAGTGTGGTGGTTTTACCACTGCCGGTAGGGCCGGTGACCAGTATTAACCCGTGCGGCCGCTCGACCATCAATTCAAAGCGGCTGCGAATGGCTTCTGGCATGCCCAGCGCTTCGAGTGATTGCAAACCGGATGACTGATCGAGCAGACGCATCACCACCGACTCGCCATATTGCACTGGCATGGTGGAGAGACGTACGTCAATTGACTTGCTGTTAACGCGAATGTTGAAGCGGCCATCCTGCGGCATGCGACGCTCGGAAATATCGAGGCTTGACATGATTTTCAGCCGCATCACCAGCGCCGATGCCACCCGTTTCTCCTTGATGACCTGCTCCTGCAATACGCCATCGACACGCATGCGAATGCGAAACACGGACTCATCGGGCTCGATGTGAACATCGGAGGCGTTAACCGCGACGGCATCTTCAAGCAGGCTTTGCAGCAAGCGCACTACAGGCGCGTCTTGCAGGTCACTGTCGTCGGCCAGGTTGGCCAGGTCGAAATCACTTTCGCGCAGTTCGCCTTCAAGCTCTACCGCGATGGATTTGATTTCACCGGTACGCCGGTACACCGAATCCAGAGTTGCCAGCAGTTCAGTTTCACGCACGATGGCCGGTTTAACGTTTTTCTTCAGCCGTTTCTCGACTTCATCAATGGCCATCAAATCCAGCGGGTCGGCCATACCCAGCAGCAAGCCGTCGGCATTGTCGGCGAGCAGCAGGCAGCGAAACCGGCGCGCGACGGATTCATCCAGCCGTTGCATAACGTCCTGCCTGAGCTGGAACTGGCGCATCTCAATAAAGGGAATATTAAGGTGTCTGGAAAGCGTAGTGAGTAATTTGTTTTCCGGCACCAGGCCCATGTCGACCAGTACCCGGCCAATCTTTTTGCCGGTGTGTTTTTGCTCCTGCAACGCCAGGCCAAGTTGACCCTCCGAGATTAGCCCGGATTCAACGAGCAGATCCCCGAGGCGAATTTTTTTACGGTTTTGAGGGGCGGAGTCCAGCGTTTGGGGTTCAGTCATCTAATCGGCCAGTATTGTTGAGCGTTGTAGGGCGAATTGTTGTAATTCAGAGTCGGTGTTCATGGCGAGGAACGTTTTATGGTTTTGTCTCGCATCCATGCTTAGTCGGGCTTGCTCCAGCGACACGGCGAGCTGCATATACCAGATGGGTTTTACCTGAATTAACCGGTGACCCAGCTCCCGGTCATCGTCCGGGTTGTCGAGGGTAAGGTAATGCTGTTCCAGTACCTCGAGGTTGAGGCCTGAATGGTCTTTTAACAGCTGGTACAAACGGTTCATGGTGTGATTACTCCGCCAGTGCTCGATAACGCTCGGTCGCAAACGCCGTCAGCCGCTCGTTATGACTGAAAAACTGTTCCAGGTAAGTCTGGTACAAAAGCCGTGCTTCCGTTAGCCGGCCACTATTCTCCAGGTTGATTGCCCAATGTAGCCACCATTGGGGGCTGCTGGCTTCTTGCCGGGCCAGGGCTTCAAACACGCGGGCGGCATCGGCATAGCGTTCGGTCTTTTCCAGCACAAGCCCCCGTAGCCCCAGGGCTTCAGTGCTCTGTAAACCGATCAACAGCGTTTCGGCATCTTCCATGGCACCGCGACTCAGATAGACTTTTGCCAGCCAGATTCGGGGTTCATCCAATCGGGGCTCGCGTTCGATCCAGGACTGCAGCAATCGTTGTGCCTGCGCCAGGTTACCCTGGCCGATGGCAGCCTGCACAGCCTGACGGACAGCATCGTGCTGCGGTACTGCTGTGGCAACGCTGCTGGACCGGGCGGCAGGTCTGGTTGTACTGGCGGCGGACCGGCTAGCCTCGCCCACAGGCTCAGTTGCTGCGTTAGGAGGGTTATCGGCAGGTACCGGCAAAGCGTCAGCCAGAGCCGGTGGTGGCGGTTCGGAACCCGGACCCTGTGGTTCGGGCACAACCGGTACAGTCTCTGGTTGTTTAGCTTGATTCCGATTTTCAGCAGCGCTAGCAGCTTGTGTCTGGTTTGTTTCTGAGATTTCTTGCGGCGGACTGGCCACGGGTGTAGCCATTGTTGCGGCTTGTTCCGGTTCAGAAGTCGGGGCCGGAACGGTATTAGCGGCTAGCTGGGGCGGCAGACTTACCGCTGCGGGCCGTGCTTGCACCCGTGCCGGAATCAGTGGTTCGGTCGCCGGACGCCATGTCGGCCAGGCCAGCAGAGCCAGAGTGACCAGTAACGCAACGCCGGTGATACTCCACCAGAGCATTGGGCTGTGCGGGGCGTTCCTTCGCAGCGGGTTATAGCCGCTCCGACTTGCCTGGCCCGGCGCTGCCGGGCGATCCAGTGCCTGGTGCATCAGGCTCACAACAAGCTCCAGGCGGATACCAGCGCCAGCAAAATCAGTGCTGAGGTTGCGGCTATCAGCGCCAGTCGGGAATGCAGCCGAGTGGGTTCCGGTTTGCTGTCACGCCAGGCCCGGTCGAAATCGCCCGGATTCAATTGCCGGCGCTGGTCGGCAAAGGCAGACAGCAGGGCTTTGTGTGTCAGGACGTTAATCATCCGCGGGATACCGCCAGACAGCTGGTGCAGGCGTTTGATGCTGCGGTCACTGATCAGTGTGGGTCCGTTGTAGCCACTCTGGGTCAATCGAAAATCCAGGTACTGGCGAACGGCCGTGCGCGACAGCGGTTTCAGGTAGTGGGCGAAGGTAATGCGCTGTCGCAATTGCCGGAAGCGGTTCTGATCGAGCAGTTCATCCAGTTCGGGCTGGCCGAAGAGAATCACCTGCACCAGCTTCTGTTGTTCGGTTTCCAGATTGGTGATCAGGCGCAGCGCCTCGAGCGTGGCGGGCGGCAAGGACTGGGCCTCATCGACCACAATGACCACACCGCGCGGCTGTTGCGCAAGGTTCAGAATCTGCTGGTTGATGTGTTCCAGTAGGGCCGCATTGTCAGACGGCCGCGGGGACTCCAGCCCAAGTTCCCGACCAACGGCCCGGTATAGGCCCACCGGAGACAGCATGGGGTTGGGTATATAGACGCTGTAAAAACGATCCCGGGCGGCCTCGTCATCACTGAGAAAGCGCAGCAGCCGGCGGCACAAAATGGTTTTACCAGTGCCCACATCCCCGACGACTTTCAGGAAGCCCTCACCGGTGTCGAGCACGTGCGTCAGCAGTTGATAGCAGGCCTCATGGTCGTCCAGGCGCACAAACAGGGCCGTGTCGGGAGACAGGCTGAATGGCGGCTGGTTGAGTCCAAAATGGGCTTCGTACATGGCCGTTAGCTGCCTTTACATCCGGTTCAGGACGCGGTCGAGGTCATTGCGGGTGGTTTCTTCATCGTACACCACCGGCTTTAGCAAAATAACCAGTTCACTTTTCTCCTGAATTTCCCGGTTCTGACCGAACAAGAAACCCATGCCGGGCCATTGTGACAGGCCTGGCAAGCCGGTTTCCGAGGTATCCTGACGCTGCGACAGCAGCCCGCCGATCACCACAATCTGGCCACTGGCGGCACGAATGATGCTATCGGTTTCCCGAATACTGGAAAATGCTAGCGGCAGGTCAAAGGTAGTACCCCCGACAGTAATGATTTTGGTGCGTTCAACGACCTCGGTCACCGATGGCCGTACATGCAGGATCACATTGTTATCGGCACTGATCTGGGGGGTGACGTCCAGCGCGATACCTGAGAAAAACGGTGACAGGGTAAATTCTGGTGTATTGGTCGTGGTTTCGTCGTTATCGTTGTCCCCGGAGTTAACGTCGGTGACAAAATATTCGTCGGTACCGACCTTGATCACTGCTTTCTGGTTGTTCACGGTCGATACCCGCGGGCTGGAAAGTACCTGGACATCGCCCTGGTTTTGCAGCAACTGCAGCAGTGCGTTAAAGCCGCCGTTTTGCACGCTTAAACTGAAAACCCCACCAATATTGCCAATGCCTGCCAATGCACTGGCGTCCAGAGTCCCACCCAGATCGGTGCCGCTGCTGGCGAGGTCTTCAGCGAACGTATTCCAGTTGATGCCGGATCGAAATTCGTTACTGAGGGTAACCTCCACCACCTTGGCCTCGATGACGACCTGGCGTTGCAGGCTCAGTTGAGCATCATCCAGAAATTTGGCGACCACTTCGTGTTCACGTGGGGTGGCCCGAACGACCAGTAACCCGGCCTGGGGGTTGACCACGACCTGGCGATCGCCGCTCTGCTCCAATAACCCCATGATGGTCATTTCCATGCCCTGCCAGAAATCGGCACTGGTTTCAGTGGCAACACTGCTGCTTTGATTATTGCCGCTGTCTTGCTGACTGATCTGGCCACCACTGACTGTTGTGTCAGAGCGTCCGGAGCGCGCGACGTTCAGGTAGTTAAGGTGATAGATGCGGGTGGCAATCTGGTTGGGCAGGACCCGGAAGCCGTAATCGGTGCGCTGGTAGTCGTAGCCGTAAATATCACGTACGGCTGACATCACCTGATCCAGGGTGACCGAGGTCATGTTCAACGTTAGCGTGCCCTGGATACCCGGGTCGACCAGAATATTGACGCCCTGGGTTGCCCCCAGGTCTGCATAAAAACGGGTCAGTGGCACATCGGTCGCCTGCACATCGAACCGTTGGCTGGTGCGCGGTGCCTGGCTGAAATCGAGCAGGTCGCTGGTCAGTTCGGCCGGGGCCGTTACCGGACTGCGGTCCGGTTCCGCAGCAATGGCGTCATCGCGCTCTTGTTCAAGCATTGAGCGTGCGTCGAATTCGGGTGTCTCGGCCGGCTCCCGGGGCTGAGTCACCGATGCACAGCCCACCAGGCCCAGAACGACGACCAGGGCTACAGCCCGTGAACCACGTTGACCGGCGGTTACCGGGGGTTTGGCAATCCAGGTTGGTAGCGGGTAGAACACTGGGCTATTCCTCATCGGTCGGGGTGATGGCCAGGGTGCCTGCTTGTTGTAATGTCAGGGTTCGGCTACGGTTGCCACGTTGCAGCAGCACCTGGTCACTGCGAATGGCCATCAGTTGATAGTTGTTTAGCGTGTCGTTGAGCGTCAGCCACTGGCCATTGATGACGGCATAGGCTTGCTGATCCAGTCGATAAATCGAGGTCAGCGTAAAGGTTGGTTCGGGCTGAGGTGCTGGCGCAGTTCTGGGCGCGGGCCGGGCGGTATCGGGGCGCATCGGATCGGCAAGGGCGGCGCCGGTTGTGGTCAGCAGCGCCAGTGTTAGGCAGGTAGCGGTGAACCGCCGTTCAATATTATACATTCAGCCATGCCTCCTGATCGCTCAGCGTGTGGACTTTCAGTCGAATCTTCAGCGTTGGGTATTGTTCGGTTTCGACACTGAGTTCATCCCAGAATAACCGCCAGGGCAGCGTTTCAATGGTCTGCAGGTAGCTGGTTAGAGCGTCGAAACTACCAGTCAGTTCGATATCCAGCTGGTGCCGGAACAACCTGGCTTCGCCGGTGTCTGCCTGATTGACCGGCTGAGCGGGCAGGGAGCCAAAGCGGACCAGTGTCAGGTCACTGCTGCCCAATAGCTCGTGCAACAGGGTGGCCATGGTATCCGGCGGAATCAGTACATCGGTGATGCCGCTGATGCGATCATCCAGTTCCCGGATCTCGCGACGCAGACGTTCGTTCTGACGGCTGAGTGTTTGCATTTGCGGGTTGCTGCGAGCTTGTTCCAGAACCAGTCGTCTATTATGGTTTTCGGTGGTTTGGACCTGTAACTGAGTGATCCGGTTGCGCACTACGCTTTGGTCTGTCCAGCCCAGATACCAAAGTGCTCCATAGCTGATGCCCGCCAGGACGCACACCAGGCTCAGTAGCACGATGGCTCGTTCCCGAATAGAAAGGTGGTCGATCATCAGTCGCAAGTGAAACAAGGTTGCGTTCATTGGCTCGCCTCCCCATCGCTCAGCGCTGCATCGACGCTGGCCGAGTCGGCCAGGGTAAAACGCCACAAATTATCGTTGTCAGGGACTTGTTCGATATTCAAATTTTGAATGCTGATCCCGCGAAAGACGGACCCTTCCAGCTGACTCAAATAGCGTGGTACCAGGCCGGGTTGACGGGTATAGCCCGCCAGACCCAGATGTTGCTGGCTGTTGCGCAATTCGATGCGGTTAAGCCAGAGATCATCGAAATCAATGTTCGACAACTGTGACAGCGGGGTCGAGAACCCGCGAGCAGCTTCTCCCAACTGGGTCGCCAGGCCGTTGTAGGCAGACTCACGCAGGCTTTTTTCCTGGCTTAGTTTTGCGTTTTCCTGGCTCAGCGCCGCCTCGGTGTCCAGTTGCGGGTTAACCGAACGGGTTTGTTGTAATGCCAGCTCGCTGCGCGCGGCCCGTTGCTGCCAGTCGGCAAGCTCGGCTTGAAGGCTTTGTTGCTGGTGCCAGCTCAATGCGATCCAGGCTGCGGAACCAAGCAGCGTTAGCGTCAGCGCGGTCGCGAAGGTCGGAAGCTGCAGGCGGCCATGGCCGGGCAGCATGTCGGCTTGCATCAGATTGATGTGGCGGGTCATGCTGCACTCTCCCGAAAAGCGGCGCCGAGTGCAGGTGTTAGCTCGACGGGCCAGTCGGTGTCGGTTGAAGACAGGATGAAGTCTTCCGGGTGCAGCAAGCTAAAGCGGGTATCCAGTCTGGCACTTAGCATTTCGCTGATGTCCGGTTCACCCGGCCAACCCAGCACAGCCACTTCACTGATGGCTCCCAGGCCCAACTGGGCTTCGTAAAAGTCGAAGGAGCGGCGAATTTCCAGCGACAAGGCCTCGAACTGAATATCCACCGTGCCTTCCAGAACCAGGCCTGTAACGCCGTCCGCGTCCAGACCCAGATTGGAATAGCCGATCTCGAATTGACGGCTGAGCACAATCTCCTGGTTGAACAGCAGGATCAAGCGGCAGCGGTCTGCTTCGATAAACAACAGGCCACTCTGGTTCCTTTCCAGAGTGCGAATGGCGGTATTACGCAGGGTGAGCTGGTCGACGTCGATGCATTCGATGCGATGACCGCGCTTAGCCATGGCCATGGCCCAGTCGCTTAGAGGTCTTTTTCCGGCGGCGACCACAAACGCCATGCGCAGTCGACCCCGGTAGGCCTCAGTGGGCAGCAGAATAATATCGACGGCGGCATCATCAAGATCGTAACTGATCAGCTCGGCGGCTTTGAATCGCAGCGCAGCGTCGATTTCAGTGGCAGGGACATCCGGAACATCGACCAGCAACAGCTGGTAGGCCGGCTCACTGAGCAGTAGGTTAAGCTGGCCCCGGGTGTGTTGCGCTACCCAGTCTGCCAGTTGTTCCGCTTGCTCCAGTGGCTTGTCTTCCGCGCGCCAAAGGCTGGTTTTTACCTGAACGATGCCCTGGCGGGAACGCTCGAGCACCAGTAAGCCGATGCCTGATTCGGTCAGGTAGACCCAGGTTTGCTGGCGCGCTGGCCGATTGCGCCGTTTCATATCACCCAAAAGATGCCTTCTCCGCTCGTTCGCTGTTTGAGTCTAGCAATAACCGTGCGCACTGTGCTGTAACGTCGGGTTTTTGTTATGGACAGTCAGTCATGTCATCGGTTCGCAACCTGCTCGGTCAACGGCATTTAGTCACGAAGATCGGTAACCATCTTAAGGATGGCTTGGCAACATGTTCCAGACTGTTGTTAGATGAAAACTGTAAAAATTGATAATCACGTCACATTCTATTGGATCAGAAGTCAAAAGTAACGACAGGCGATGTAATGAATAAAGCCGGTTGTCAATTTCGCGAGGGGTGAAAGTGTGGCAAGTGGCGCAGAGTGTCAAATATTTGCTGCCCGGGTCGCAGAAGGCCTCACCGGACCAGGGATTTAGCGGCCTCCCGGAAACCCCTGCTGGCGCCAAGCCTCGTAGCTGACCAGCGCTACCGCGTTCGATAGGTTCATGCTGCGGTTATTGGGCATCATGGGAATGCGCAGGCGGCGTTCAGCAGGCAATGCCTCGCGAATGGCGGGCGGTAGCCCGGAGGTTTCAGACCCGAACAGCAAGACATCGTCCGGTGCAAAGGCCACATCGGCGTAATTGTGTGTGCCTTTGGTGGTGAGTGCGAAGATGCGCCGATCGCCCATGGCGGTCAGGAAGGCCGCGTAATCCGGGTAACGGGAAACCCGGGCCAAGTCCTGATAGTCAAGGCCGGCCCGGCGCAGCTTCTTTTCCTCGAAATCAAAGCCGAGCGGTTCAATCAGGTGTAACTGACAACCGTTGTTGGCGACCAGACGCATAATGTTGCCGGTGTTAGGGGCAATTTGGGGTTCGTGCAGGGCAATGTGAAACACGGAGTATCCTGTATGATTGTGAACTAGTCAGCGTTTATACGACCCAGCGCCGTTCTGATCAGCGGGCGCTTTGCCAGCGAGAGCCGGTTCAGTTGACTCATGCCCCAGTTGCGGCTTAAGACTGCCAATGGAT
Organism: Saccharospirillum sp.; assembly: GCF_040881935.1. Lineage (NCBI taxonomy): Bacteria > Pseudomonadati > Pseudomonadota > Gammaproteobacteria > Oceanospirillales > Saccharospirillaceae > Saccharospirillum > Saccharospirillum sp. The sequence continues at coordinate 18,708 of NZ_JBBECH010000039.1, forward strand.
GATCACTGCCAAACAGCTGCTTGAACCCTTCCATGGCAACCATAGCGCCCAGGTTGTGGCCCTGGCGCTGGCGCTGGTAGCGGCGCAGTGTGCGCTCACTGCCCGGGTCTTCACCGCGCTGGCGCCCGCGGCGCCACTCGTTGGCCAGGGTTGCCGCATCCTGAAACCCCAGGTTTACGCCCTGGCCAGCCAGCGGGTGCAGCGCATGCGCGGCATCGCCGACCAGAACCAGGCGCGGCGCTATGTAGCGTTTGCTGTGCATTTGTTGCAGCGGAAAACTGAAGCGCGGGTCGCAGTCGGTCAGTTCCCCCAGGGTATGTTCGAACGCCCGGTTCAATGCGGTTAGGAACTCCTCTTTGGGCAGATCAAGCAGCGCTTGCACAGCCTCATTATCGACACTCCAGACGATCGAACTGGCGTGCTGGTCGCCCGCTTCATCTTGCAGCGGCAAAAATGCAAGCGGCCCGGTTTCCAGAAAGACCTGATGTGCAACACCGCGGTGAGGCTGCTGGTGGCGCACCGTGGTGACAATAGCGTGCTGACGGTAGTCCCATTCCCGGGTGGCCATGCCAGCGTCGCGTCGAACTTTTGAGAAGCGGCCATCACAGGCGGCCAAGACCGATGCGGTGACTACGCTGGCGTCGCTCAGCGTGGCCAGCATCTGGTCACCCTGGTGTTGCCATTGCTGCACGGTCCGGCCTGCCACCAGGGTAATGCCCGGGGTTTGTTCGGCCTGATGCCACAAGGCGCTGACCAGCCAGCGGTTTTCGATGATGTGACCCAGGTCGTCGGCCTGTATGTCATCGGCATGAAAGCCGATACGCCCCTGTCCCTGCCCATCCCAGACTTTCATCTCGCGGTAGGCGCAGGCCCGCCCTGCAGGCAGGTGCTGCCAGACGCCCAACCCGGTAAGCCAGTCCTGACTTTCCCGGCTGATGGCGCTGACCCGGGGTGAGTAGACACCGGCGACCGGTGTTTCGTCTTCTGGCAGAGCCTGTTCCACCACCGTTACTTGCAGGCCTTGACGGGCGCTGTCGATGGCCAGTGCCAGGCCGACCATGCCGCCGCCGATGATCAACAGGTCGTGGGTATGGGTGGTGATCATGAGGTCGGTCCTTCTGTGGCCAGGTTCAGGTCGGGTTCGGGTAATGGCGCCCCTTGCAGCAAGCCCATGCTGGCCAGCGCAAAGCCCCGGCCCAGCAAGGGGTGACGGTCCAATGCATTCAACCCCAGGGTACGAGCCAGCTGCAACCAGGAGCGTGACGAGCCAAAGCTGCGTACCAGCGAGTCGGAAAAGCCTGCGGTGACCGCCTGGTCGGCTTGAATCGACGCGGCCAGGCGGTGCAGCGGTGCGATGGCTCCGGCATCGTCGCCTTGCATCAGGTGCTGGTTTAACAGGGTGGCGGTACGCATTACACTGCGCAGCGCCAGGTTAAAGCCTTGTCCTGCAACCGGGTGCAGCGTCGCGGCGGCATTCCCCAGCACCAGCAAGCGATGCCGCACCAGTTCGGTGGCCGTGCGTCGTTGCAGCGGGTAGCCGGTCAGCGGGCCCAGTTCAGTGATGCGGCCCAGTCTCTGGCCAAAACGCTCATTGAGCAGGATCAGACGATCACGGTCGTTCAAGGCCTGAAAGCGTTTCTCCAGCCGATTGGGAACAGTCCACACCAGGGCTGAATAGTCGCCGAAGGGGAGCAGGGCAATCGGGCCGGTGTCGGTAAAGCGCTCGTAGGCCCGGCCTTTATGAGGTTGCTCGGTTCGGGCGGTGGCAATGAGGGCTCGCGCCTGGTAGTCCCTGAGGGTGTGGCCAATGCCCAATTGCTGGGTCAGGGGTGAGCGTCCGCCATCGCAGAGAACCACAAGACGGGCAGATAATGACTCGCCGTTATTGAGGCTGAGCGTGCTGTACTCTTGCCCCGATGCGATAGCTTGCACCTCTGTGCCGAAATGCCAGTCGACTCCCGACAGCGATTGCACGCTGTGCCACAGAATTTGACCGAGGGCGGCATTGCCTATGACCTGCCCAAAGTTACCTTCGGGGTAATTGGCCGAGTCCATCAGCTGATAGCCGGCGTGGCCCTTATCGCTGACTTCGATTCGGCGAATAGCGCTGGAATATCGGTCCAGCGGTTCACCCAGCCCGAGCCGGCGCAGTGCAAGGCAGGAATAGGCCGCGAGTGCGGTTGCCCGGTCATCAAAGCTGGGTGATTGCGGTGCCTGATTCGTCGGAGTTGGCGCCGGGTCGATCACCACCAGACGCGCACCGGCATTAAGCGCCGGTTGCAACGCACGGATCAGGGTCAGGCCGACCAGGCCACCGCCGACAATTGCGATATCAAAGGGTTTCATAGTGAAGCGGCCTTCAAACAGAGGCCGCAGATAATAACAGGGCTGGTCGGGTCGGTCATTGGTTGCCCGGTTGGCGCTTACTTGACCGCCCCCGACGTCAGCCCGCCGATCAGTTGCTGAGAGAAAAACGCATACGAGTTGGCCGCTGGCTCCGATCTGGGCACAGCCGGTCAGAACAATTTCGGCCGTTCAGAATACGGTGGTCCGATGCCTCCGGAAGGGCACGGTACCCACCGGTACTATTTCTGGGTGCTGGCGCTCGATACCAACGAACGGTTTTCGCCGGATCTGACGCTTTGGCAATTGCTGGAGAAAATAGAACCCAACATCCTCGGCATGAATCGGCTGGTAGGTACCTATCGGCGCGAAGGCTGAGGGATCAATTCAAGTTTCGGCGTTTGGGATATCTCATAGGCGTTGGTCCGCACCGGATGCCGGGTATGCCTCTGTGGGGTCGGCGTAAATCCGTCCATGGAGCCTAGGCCGCAGCATCCCTGCTGCGGACTCCCCCACAGAGACATACCCGCCACCCGGTGCTTGCTTCCCAAGTTAACTATGAATAAAACACGCCGGAATCAGTCCAGCGTTTTGATCTGTTGCCACTGCTGTTCTAGCGTGTCGAGCACGTCTCGGGCGTCCTGCTCGCTGTAGCCCATATGAGGAATAAACTGGATTAGCTGCGGAATCGGAAACCCGAGTGCGATGCCATACATGGGGTTTGCCTCAGTAAACTGCAGACGATCCAGTTCGTTTTGAAGGATGGGTGCGGTGCGGCTGTCGGCTAGCCAGTCGTGAACCGTATCGTCCAGTGTCGGCAATAGGCGGACATCGGTATCAGACTCAATACTGATCCAGCGGGTCTGGCGTATATCCCGGGATGAAAATCCGAGTCGCAACTCAAAGCGCCCACTTTCTTCTGCGAAGCGTTCCAGGTGTGGCACAAAATACGCAAAAGCATGGGCGTCCAGTTGCAGGTTGACGGTGCGCTTCTCGCCGGGCACCAGCCTGATTTTCCGAAAGGCTTTCAGCTCGTGAACCGGTCGCCGGTAGGTACTGGCCTCGTCGTGAATATAGAGTTGCACGACCTCGGCGCCTTCGGCAGGGCCCTGGTTGGTGATGCTGAAGCTGACCTGGCGCGCCTCGGGGTGGTAGGTTAAATCGGCCAGGGTAAACTGGCTGTAACTCAACCCATGGCCAAAGGGGTACTGCACCGGTAGGGCTTTGGTGTCGTAGTACCGGTAGCCGGTGAACAACCCCTCCTGATAGGAAACGGTGGTTTTGGTGCCGGGAAAGGTTTCGAAGGTCGGGTTATGCTCCAGTCGCACCGGAAAGGTTTCGCTGAGTTTGCCACTGGGATTGGCTTCGCCAAACAGCACTCGTGCGAGCGCCTCACCGCCGCCTTCCCCGCTCAGCCAGGCCTGCAGCATCGCTGGCACCTGATGTTCGAACTGCCGGGTCTCGATGGCGGAGCCGGTATGTAGCACCAGGGTGATGTTAGGGTTGGCATCGGCCACCGCGCTGATCAACATCAGGTGATCCGGTGCCAGTTTCATATCGGCCCGGTCGAAGCCTTCGCTTTCCATTGAATCGGTTGTACCGGTCAGTAGAACGACCCGGTCAGCCTCGGTGGCTGCCTGCACTGCGGCATCGAGTTGTTCCTGCGAGACTCGGGTTTCGGTATAGCCCTCTGCGAAAATAACCTCTGTGCGCTGCCCAATCGCGCTCAACGCCGTGTTGAGCTGACGGGGTGTCATGTGAGAGCTGCCGCCACCCTGGAACCGGGGGTTTTGTGCAAAGTCACCGATAACCGCCAGGCGCTGATTCGGGCTCAGAGGTAGCTGATGCGATTCGTTTTTCAGCAATACCGTGGATTCAGCGGCCAGTTGCGTGGCCAGTTCATGGTGCGCTGGCCATTCGACGGTGACCGTCCGGTTCTGATCCATAACCTGGTTGATCAGCGTCAGCACGCGGGAGGCCCGGTTGTTGAGCTCAGCCTCGCTGAGACGGCCATCGGCCAATGCAGTGTGTAGTTCTGCATCGCGTTCACCCGGGCCGGGCATTTCCAGGTCGAGGCCATTAATGTGCGAGGCCGCCTTATCTTTGACCGCAACCCAGTCAGACATGATGAGGCCATCGAAGCTGAGCTGTTCACGCAGTATGCGGTGTAACAAGTCGGATGACTGACAGGCATAGACTCCGTTGACCGCATTGTAAGCGCCCATCATGGTCCAGGGCGGGTTCTCGCGAATGACCTTGGCGAAAGGTTCTATATAAAGCTCTTGCAGGGTGCGCTCGTCGATCTCGGCATTGACCAGAAACCGGCGGGTCTCCTGTTCATTGCCGGCGAAATGCTTCAGGCAGGCGCCCACGCCGCGCGACTGAAGGCCGCGCACAAAGGCGCTGGCCATCGCACCCGATAAAAACGGGTCTTCCGAAAAATATTCGAAGTTGCGACCGCCCAGGGGGGTGCGTTTTCCGTTTACGCCGGGTCCGAGCAGGACGCCAACGTCCATTGACTGGCATTCCTCGCCGATGGCCGCAGCCACTTGTTCGAGCAAATCCGGGTTCCAGCTGGCCGCCATGGCCGCTTCAACCGGAAACACCGTGGCTGGCTTGGCGGAGCCATCCAATGCCTGCGATTCACTCAACCGCACGCCGTGAGGCCCGTCGGTCAGGGTAATGGCCGGTATGCCCAGGCGTTCTATGCCATGCAGGTGCCAGGCGTCTTTACCGCACAACAACCGGATTTTTTCCTCGGTACTGAGTTGGGCAAGGGTGGTGGCTACATCAAACACAGATGGCTCCTGTTTCGTTAACGATTACAGCGGGAAGGTTCCCAGCGTTGGGCGTTGCAACCAGTTTTCGGGCGCATAGGGGTACTGGCCATCGACCACATGAAAAGTCAGAGCCAGTCGAGACTTGTCGGAGCGGTTGGGTGCACTGTAGTGCGGCAAATGCCCGTGAAAGACCAGTAAACTGCCAGCTTTAACGGGCATGGGGGTGCCGGAGGTGTCGTCGGGCCAGGGCATAGCGTCGAGCGGTTCCATGCGCAGATCACGGTCGTCGCGGTGATAGCGTTCGCGCAGCGGCCCGGTGTGACCACCCGGTTCTAGCCAGAGGCAGCCGTTTTCGAGGGTGGCATCTTCCAGCGCGAACCAGTAGGTGATGACACTGGTGGGTTCGGTATAAAAGAAGGTCGCGTCCTGGTGCCAGGTGACTTCACCGCCAATGCGCGGCTGTTTGAAGATCACCATGGTCTGATACAGATGCGGCTCCAACAACCCTAGGTCGCGCGCCAATGCGCCGAATTCAGGGCGTTGGGCAAAGGCCTGATACACGTCATCAAGATCATGCAGGGCATGGCCAATCTTGTTAATGCTTTGCGCGCGTGGCTGTGTCAGGTGACCTTGTTCATCAAAGGCTTTTTCTTCAAAAAAGCAGCGAATGGTTTCGGCCGACTCCAGAAAAAAGTCATTGTTGATCTGTGCCCTATCGGTCGTAGAAAACCGGTTGTGTTCGGTCAGGTCGGCCTGCTCTATCAATTGGTAGGCACGGTCGATCAATTGCTGTTTCAGGTCAGCCGGGATCCAGTTCTCAAGCAACAGGAAGCCATCTTGGTGAAACTGTCGTTGTTGCCCGGGGCGCAATACCCCAGGTGTATTTTCGGGCAGTGATTGGTCAGAACTCGGCATTAGGGCAGCTCCACTCATTAGTCGTCAGGCTTGGTCAGGGACTTCTTCGCCAGCAATGGTTTCGATTTCGTCACGAGCCTCCTGTAGCCAAGTCTGCAGCGCGGGTAACTCCAGCATCCGGTCGACCCAGGCGGCCACGGGCTCCGGCGATTCAATCTCATAGCCATGCAGCCGCAACGCGACGGGTGCATAAAACGCATCTGCGATCGAGAAGCGACCCAGCAAAAAAGGCCCGTCAGTTTGTTTCAGACAGTCGCTGAGCAAGGTGTGAATGCGGTCGATATCTGCCTGGGTGGCCGCATCGGGCTTAAAGCCTTTAACCATGCGGCGACAATTCATCGGCATATTGCTGCGCAGGGCCGTAAAGGCGCTGTGCATCTCAGCACAGGCCGAGCGACCCAGCGCCCGCAAATCCGGATTCGACGGCCAGCCAGCGCCTTGCAGAAACCGTTCATTTACGGTTTCACAAATGGCCAACGAATCCCAGACGCTTAGCTTGCCAATCTTTAATACAGGCACGCGGCGATTTGGGCTGTGCTGGTTCATTAAGGCAGGGGTTTCAGGCGTATCCAGTGGAATGCGAATTTCCTGAAAGTTGACTTTGAACTGAGTCATCAACAGCCAGGCGCGCAGCGACCAGCTGGAATAGTTTTTGTTGGCAATGACGAGCGTTAGGTTATTCATCCCTGGTCTCCGGCTGAGTCGGGCTCAGCAATTGGGCTTGAAGCTTTTTGGGCAGGGATCGAACGACAAGCTGATAGGAGTCGTCGATCCATTCGCTGATCAGGTCCGGATCCAGTCCGGCGGTTAGGTCAACCGTGTTCCAGTGTTTCTTGTTCATATGATAGCCGGGTGTGACCGCAGGAAAAGCCTCTCTGAGAATTAAGGCATCCTGAGGGTCGCATTTCAGGTTCATGGTCAGCCCCTCGCCGAGACCAATAAGCCCGAACATCTTGCCAGCCACCTTATAAACCAGGGCATCGGGGCCGAAGGGTGTTTCCTCCTGGCTGTCCGGCTTGGACTGCATGATAGTGCGCCAGAAATCCAGTGTCTGTGGCATGGTATTCTCCCTGTTGGTCGGTGGCTACTTGTCATGTTTGCCAGTGGGCCGTGCCAGCTACCGGGTAGCGCTATCCGGGGTCGGCGTAAACCCGTCCATGGGGCCTAGGCTTCGGGATATGAATCCCGTCCATGGGATTCACCCTTCGGGCTCGCTTCGCTCGTGCTAAAACGCTCCCGGCGTTTTAGTCCATGCCTCAGACTACCCCGGATAACCCTACCCGGTATCCGGTGCGGGCCAACGCCTTTGAGGTGAGCCGAACTCCGAAACTTGGTGCGCCGAGCAAAGCTCAGGCGCAGGGGAAGTTATACAACACG
>NZ_JBBECH010000040.1:0-25390 GCF_040881935.1 Saccharospirillum sp.
ATGTAGGCTTAACTTCGGCATCCATGCCTCAGATACCCCCGCAAAAGCAGCCCCGCCACCCGTCGCTAACCTATTGTAAACGCCGAAACTTGAGTTAATAAAACGTCGGCCGGAGCCTGGGCTTAACCCCGGTCTCCGGCCGCAAAGGATCACATTAAGATCAGATGTCGCAGCTGCTGGTCGCGGTGTAATCGTGAACGTTGATGGTACCGTCCACGATATCAGCCCGGATCTGCGCCATACGAGACTGCATCTCTTCGGTGATCAGGTCTTCGTTGAACTCGTCCAGCGCCCAGTCAACGCCGCCGGCACCCAGATCCAGAACCTTGATACCGCCTTCCCATTCACCGGCCTGGGCTTCTTCCCAGGAGGCATAGGCGGCAACGCCCACACGCTTGACCATGGAAGTCAGCATGGTGCCAGGCTGCAGGTAGTTCTGATTGGAGTCGACGCCGATGGCGTAAACGCCTTCGTCAGCGGCGGCCTGATAAACACCGATGCCGGTGCCACCCGCGGCTGCGAAAATCACATCCGCACCCTGGGAGATTTGTGACTTGGCCAGTTCAGAACCGCGCGCCGGGTCGTTAAACGCCGCAGGGGTTGAGCCGGTCATGTTCTCAAAGTATTCGATATCGCTGTTTACATACTTGGCGCCTTGCTGATAGCCACAGGCGAACTTGCGAATCAGAGGGATATCCATACCACCGACGAAGCCAACGGCATCGGTTTCAGAAGCCATGGCGGCCAATGCGCCAACCAGGAAAGAACCCTGATGCTCGGCAAAGACGATGGACTGAACGTTGGGCAGATCGACGACAGAATCGATAATGGAGAACTGAACGTCAGGATACTCAGCCGCTACTTTTTCAACGGACGATGAGTAGTTGAAACCTACCGCAACGATCGGGCTGAAGCCGCGATCGGCCAGACGACGCAAACCCTGCTCACGCTGTTCTTCGTTCTGTGGTTCAAATTCACGGACGGCAATGCCTTTATCCATGGTGAATTTTTCGGCACCGTTGCGATAAACAGCTTCGTTAAAAGATTTGTCGAACTTCCCTGCTGTGTCGTAAACGACCGCAGGTTGGAAATCTTCCGCTGCGGCGATGGCAGCAGAAAAGGACAGCACAGCTGCAGCAGCCGATTTCAGCATTGGTTTCATGGTGAATCCCCTTTCAGCGTTAATGTTATGGTTGTTTTGCATACGCCCAACGGACCCTTCAAGGGACCATTGAAAGCACTCTAGGCAAAGCTGACCGTTTGGTCAACCCCACAAAGCTCGTTTGCAACAAACTGTTGCATTATACACAGCCACTTCGTCGTTACATCGTCAGAATCACAGCTGATTCATCCTGGATTCATCTATCGCGAATGGACAAGGCACCGGACACTGGTTGTTCGAAGCATAGTCATGCACCCGGATACGACCGTCAATGACGTCTTCCGTAGCTGAGCCATATCTCTTCCATATTAAGAGTGACCGACCGACAGGACGGCCAGCCACATGCTGTGATCCAAATACTTTTTAGACTTTCTTCGAAAAAAAGGCCAGCCCATCGGCTGGCCCTTTGGCTTCGGCGGGATTATTAAAGCGAGGATTGTACCAAGTTGACCAATGAGTCAGAAGTTATACCGAAATGGGCGTAAAGGTCGCCAGCTGGGGCCGATTCACCAAAGCTGGTCATGCCCAGTACAGCACCGTCGAGACCTACGTACTTGTACCAGTAATCCGCCACGCTGGCTTCCACCGCAAACCGCTTGATGCCCTGTGGCAGCACGGCATTCCGGTAGTCCGCATCCTGAGCATCAAAGCGCTCGGTGCAGGGCATCGATACGACGCGCGTCGCCACGCCTTTCGCCTCCAGCGCGTCGGCGGCTTCAACCGCCAGGCCGACTTCAGAGCCGGTGGCGATCAATACCGCCGCCGGGGTGCCATTGCTGTCTTTCAGCACATAGCCGCCCCGTTCGATGTCAGCCAGTTGCTGCGCTGACCGTTTTTGGTGCGCCAGCCCCTGACGGGAGAACACCAGCGCACTCGGCCGGTCGCTGCTTTGAATGGCCGACTTCCAGGCCACCGCGCTTTCTACCGCATCGGCCGGGCGCCAGGTATCCAGGTTCGGGGTCAGCCGCAGTGATGACAATTGCTCAACCGGCTGGTGGGTTGGGCCGTCTTCGCCCAGGCCAATGGAATCGTGGGTGTAGACGTGAATCAGCGGCTGCTTCATCAGTGCCGACATGCGCACCGCATTGCGAGCATATTCCATGAAAATCAGGAAGGTCGCGCCGTAGGGGCGGAAGCCGCCGTGCAGGACCAGGCCATTCATAATGGCGGTCATGCCGAATTCACGCACGCCGTAGAAGCAGTAGTTGCCGTCCGGCTCCGCCTGGCTGATGCCACGGGCTCCGCTCCACAACGTCAGGTTGGAGCCAGCCAGATCCGCAGAACCGCCCAGCAGTTCCGGCAGACTCGGGGCCAGCGCTTCGATGGCATTCTGCGAGGCTTTACGGCTGGCAATGGTTTCAGACTTCTCGTTGACGCTCGCTATATAGTCATTCGCAATTTTGTCGAAATCGGCAGGCAGTGTGCCGCTCATGCGGCGCTCAAACTCAGCCGCCAGGTCCGGATAAGCCGCTTTGTATTCGGCGAAGCGATCATCCCACTCCGACTCGGCCTTGCGGCCCTTACCCCGGGCATCCCAGGCGTCGTAGATGTCTTGAGGTACTTCGAACGAACCGTGGGCCCAACCCAGCTTTTTGCGAGCCAGCACGATTTCATCGTCACCCAGCGGCGCACCGTGGCTGGATTCCTTGCCTTCTTTGTTCGGAGAGCCGAAACCAATGATGGTCTTGCAGCAGATCAGCGTTGGCTGATCTGTGTTTTGCCGTGCGGTTTCAATCGCTTGCTGAATTTCTTCCGGGTCATGCCCGTTTACCCGTGGAATCACCTGCCAGCCATACGCTTCAAAGCGTTTAACGGTGTCATCGGTGAACCAGCCAGCTACTTCGCCGTCAATCGAAATGCCGTTGTCGTCATAAAACGCGATCAGTTTGCCCAGACCCAGCGTGCCCGCCAGTGAAGATACTTCATGCGATACCCCTTCCATCAGACAGCCGTCACCGAGGAAGACGTAAGTGTTGTGGTCAACAATGGTGTGACCTTTGCGATTGAACTGCGCCGCCAGGGTTCTTTCTGCCATGGCAAAGCCGACGGCGTTGGCCAGGCCCTGACCCAGAGGGCCAGTTGTGGTTTCAACACCCGGGGTATAGCCGTATTCCGGGTGACCCGGCGTGCGCGAATGCAGCTGGCGGAACTGCTTCAGATCTTCGATGCCCAGATCGTAGCCGGCCAGGTGCAACAATGAATATTGCAACATTGAGCCGTGGCCGTTAGACAGAATAAAGCGGTCACGATCAACCCATTTTGGGTTGGTCGGGTTGTGCTTGAGGTGGTCGCACCACAGCACCTGGGCAATATCGGCCATGCCCATGGGCATGCCCGGATGTCCGGATTTGGCTTTCTGCACGGCATCCATACTCAGGGCACGGATGGCATTGGCAAGTTCACTACGTGACGGCATCGAAAAGTCCTCGGCTGTTGATTTTCGGGAGCGGCTAACACCCGGGTAAGCGGGAAAGGGCGTGAATTGTCCCAAAAATAACGGATGGGGGCAAAGCGTCTGACGCTCCACATATAATTTAAGTCGCGAATTATTACAGAAGAACCTCTGTTCGTCACTGATTGTTGCGCAGGGACTGTTAGAATAGAATCTATATCAAAATATATTGATATAGTTATTGAGAAAGCTGGAGGCCACTGCTAGTCTTGCCGCCATGAAACTTGACCTTGTACCGTCTTTCTTTAAAGCCATTGGCGACCCAACCCGTCTGACCGTGCTGCAAGCGCTGGGCCACGGGGCTTTCGGCGTGCTTGAACTGAGCGATCTGCTCGACGTTCGCCAATCCGGTATGAGCCATCATCTGAAAATTTTGAGTAAGGCGGGCTGGGTAGAAAGCCGGCGGGAAGGCAACAGCATTTATTACCGGCGTTCATTGGGCGATCAGCTGTCGATTCAGCAGCAGCTGTTTCGCGAGCTCGACCAGTATGAACTGCCAGAGGATTTACAACGTAAACTCGCCGACATTCGGGCTGCCCGACTAAATGCTGCCCAGGCCTTCTTTGCTAACCACGCCGACGAGTTTGAACTGCATCAGGAACGCATTGCGCTGTTTCACCAGTACGGACCGGAAACATTGCAGCTGCTCGACAGTTGCCGCCAACAGACCCACCGCAGGGTGCTTGAAGTCGGGCCCGGCAAAGGCGAGTTCCTGACGGCCCTGAACGAACGTTTCAGCCAGGTCGTTGGTATTGATATTTCGGCAGCGATGCTGGAACAGGCGCGCATACCAGCGCGTCAACTGCGCCATGTTGAACTGCGCGAAGGCGATACCGAAAGTCTGATGGCCGATGACGAACAATTCGATGTCGTGGTCTATAACATGGTACTGCACCATGTACCGGCACCGGGACAGGAAGTCGTAAATTGTACCCATCTGATGGCACCGGGAGCGCTGCTGGTGATCACCGACCTGTGCCGTCACGATCAGGAATGGGCGCATCATCAGTGTGGCGACCAGTGGCTCGGCTTCGAGCCTGAAGAATTACACCAGTGGGCCGAAGCGGCCGGGCTGGATCACGAACAAGGGCGCTTTCTGGCCCTGCGCAACGGTTTTCAGGTGCAGACCCAGGTCTACCGAAAGCCGCCGCAAACACCGCTTTTTACTGATACCAGCGAGGCAAATGCCGCTGCTGGACACCCACTCACGTCGCTGAACTGAGGAACACAGCCCATGAGCGAGTACAGCCTCTTTACCTCTGAATCGGTCTCTGAAGGCCATCCGGATAAAATGGCCGACCAGATATCCGATGCCGTCCTGGATGCCATTCTGACCGAAGACAAAAACGCCCGCGTTGCCGTCGAGACCATGGTCAAGACCGGCATGGCGATCATTGCCGGTGAAGTCCGGACCGACACCTATGTTGATCTGGAAGACATCGTCCGCGGCGTCATTCTCGACATCGGCTACGACAGTTCCGACGTCGGTTTCGACGGCGCTTCCTGCGCCGTCCTGAACGCCATCGGCAAGCAATCGTCCGATATCGCCATGGGTGTCGACGAAGCAAACGACAAAGACCAGGGCGCCGGTGACCAGGGCCTGATGTTCGGCTACGCCACCAACGAAACCGATTCCTACATGCCCGCCCCGATTTACTACAGCCACCGTCTGGTTGAACACCAGGCCAAGCTGCGTAAAAACGGTGTACTGCCCTGGTTGCGTCCGGATGCCAAATCCCAGGTGACACTGCGTTATGAAAATGGTCGCCCGGTCGCTGTCGATGCCGTTGTACTGTCGACCCAGCACAACCCGGAAATCAGCCTGGACGATCTGCGCGAGGCGGTGATGGACCACATCATCAAGCCGGTACTGCCTGCCGAATGGTTGCACGCCGATACGCGCTACCACATCAACCCGACCGGTAACTTCGTGATCGGTGGCCCGGTGGGCGACTGTGGCCTCACCGGCCGCAAGATCATCGTTGATACCTACGGCGGCATGGCCCGCCACGGTGGTGGTGCTTTCTCTGGCAAAGACCCGTCCAAGGTCGACCGTTCAGCTGCCTATGCCGGTCGCTATGTCGCGAAAAACATCGTTGCTGCTGGCCTGGCCGACAAGTGCGAAATTCAGATTTCCTATGCGATCGGCGTATCTGAACCGACGTCGATTTCGATCAACACCTTCGGCACCAACAAAGTCGATGAAGCATTGATTAGCGATCTGGTACGCGAACATTTCGATCTGCGCCCGCGCGGCATCATTGAAATGCTCGATCTGCTGCGCCCGATCTATCGCCCCACGGCAGCCTATGGCCACTTTGGCCGCGAAGGCTTCAGCTGGGAAGCGACCGACAAAGCAGACGCATTGAAAGCAGGGGCTAAGCTTTAAGCTACGAGCTGTTAGCTGTTAGCTCAAGACTCGCAGCTAAAAACTTTTTTAGGAGACTACTATGACCACCGCCGTGAATTTGGATAACTTCAGCGACTATAAAGTCGCTGACATCTCGCTGGCCGCCTATGGCCGCAAAGAAATCAACATTGCCGAACGTGAAATGCCAGCGCTGATGGCCCTGCGCAACAAGTACAAGGCCGACCAGCCGCTCAAGGGTGCGCGCATCATGGGCTGCATTCACATGACCATTCAGACCGCCGTGCTGATCGAAACCCTGATCGAACTGGGTGCCGACGTGCGCTGGTCGTCTTGCAACATTTTCTCGACTCAGGATCACGCCGCCGCGGCCATCGCTGCTGCTGGCATTCCGGTCTTTGCCTGGAAAGGCGAAACCGAAGAAGAGTTCCTGTGGTGCATCGAGCAGACCATTCTGGCCGAAAAAGACGGCAGCGACGTCTGGAATGCCAACCTGATTCTCGACGACGGCGGTGACCTGACCGAGATGGTTCACGGCAAATACCCGCAACTGCTGAACGACATTCACGGCATCTCTGAAGAGACCACCACCGGTGTGCATCGTCTGCTGGAAATGCTGGAAGAAGGCACCCTGAAAGTACCGGCGATCAACGTTAACGACGCCGTCACCAAGTCGAAAAACGACAACAAATACGGCTGCCGCCACTCACTGAACGACGCGATCAAACGCGCCACCGACCACTTGTTGGCCGGCAAGAAAGCGCTGGTCATCGGCTACGGGGACGTGGGCAAGGGTTCCGCTGCGTCGCTGCGTCAGGAAGGCATGATTGTAAGAGTCACCGAGATCGATCCGATCTGCGCGATGCAAGCCTGCATGGATGGTTTCGAAGTCGTCTCGCCCTACAAAAACGGCATCAACGACGGCACCGAAGCCAACATCAACAAAGAATTGCTCGGCGCTACTGACCTGATCGTGACCACCACCGGCAACACCAATGTCTGCGATGCCAACATGCTCAAAGCATTGAAAAATGGCGCGGTGGTCAGCAACATCGGTCACTTCGACAACGAAATCGACACCGTCTACATGCGTAAAAACTGGCGCTGGGATGAAATTAAGCCGCAGGTCCACCAGATCTTCCGCTCCGACGACGCCGATGACTATTTGATCCTGCTGTCTGAAGGCCGTCTGGTTAACCTTGGCAACGCCACCGGTCACCCCAGCCGCATCATGGACGGCTCTTTCGCCAACCAGGTACTGGCACAGATGTACCTGTTCGAGCAGAAATTTGCCGACCTGCCAGCCGATCAGAAAACCGAAAAGCTGTATGTGAAAATTCTGCCGAAGAAGCTCGACGAAGAAGTAGCGGCAGAAATGGTGCGCGGTTTCGGCGGTGTCATCACCACCCTGACCGAGCAACAGGCCAAGTACATCCGGGTACCGGTAGAAGGCCCCTTCAAACCAAACGACTACAAATACTGAGTTCGGTTTTGGCGTTTGGGTTGGCCATTGAGGCACTAACCCGCAGCGGATACCGGGTGTGCCCCTGTGGGGTCGGCGTAGATCCTTCCATGGAGCCTAGGCCGCAACATCCATGTTGCGGACTACCCCACAGGGGCACATCCGGCACCCGCTGCTAGTCACTTAGGCAAACGCTGAAACTTGGGGTATTAAGCAACTATTTGAGGCGCCCCCAGTTGAGTTCCAGTTGCCGGGTAGGTCTATCCGGGGTAGTCCGCAGCATGGATGCTGCGGTCTAGGCCCCATGGACGGGTTCACGCCGACCCCGGATAGACCTACCCGGTGGCTGGAACGGACTCCTGGCTCCTCAACAGGAATGACCAGTCAGCATGACTGGTCATTCCGACACTAACCAGAGATCAAAACTCATGTCTCATTCCGTTCCTGTCAGCTTCGAGTTTTTCCCTCCTAAAACTGATGCTGGCTATGAAAAACTGCTGACGGTTCACAGTGAATTGAAAGCGGTCGATCCCGAATTTTTCTCGGTTACTTACGGTGCCGGTGGTTCCACTCAGGAACGCACGATAAGCACGGTGATCGAACTGAACAGCCGCGGCGTGCCGACGGCACCGCACTTGTCGTGCATCGGTGCTACCGAAGCCACCCTGATCGAACTGCTGGATCGTTATCAAAACGCTGGCATCAGCCGAATCGTCGCCTTGCGTGGTGACTTGCCGTCCGGCATGGGCGGCACCGGAGGTGATTTCCGCTACGCCTCAGATCTGGTGCGTTTTATTCGCGAGCGCTACAACGACACCTTCAAGCTGGAAGTCGCAGCCTACCCGGAAATGCACCCGCAAGCCCCGAACTACGATCGTGACGTTGACAACTTCGTGGCGAAAGCCAACGCCGGTGCCCATACCGCCATCACCCAGTATTTTTTTAGCGTTGACGCCTATGTTCATTTCGTCAGTGAAGTGCGCAAACGCAAATGCGACATCGATATTGTGCCCGGCATTATGCCGATCACCCAGGTGTCGAACCTGATCCGTTTCTCCGATTCTTGCGGTGCCGACGTTCCCCGCTGGTTACGCAAACAACTGGAAGCCTGCGGTGATGACAGCGCACGCATTCAGGCGATTGGTCTGGAAGTGGTTAGCAGTTTGTGCCGTGAGCTGATCAATGCCGGTGCACCGGCCCTGCATTTTTACACCATGAACCGTTCGGAGCCGTCACTGGCTATTCTTGATCAGTTGTAAGCCGAATAGTACCCTTGGCATCCGCCCCACAGCACAAGAGTCTCGCATGGCACACAAGGTATTCATCGATGGTCAGTACGGCACCACCGGCCTGCAGATTCAACAGCGGCTGGAGGCCCATCCTGAGGTCGACCTGCTGACTATTCCGCTGGACCAGCGCCGCGATGCCCTGCTGCGCGACGAATGCCTGAACGAAGCCGATGTGGTGTTTCTGTGCCTGCCGGATGACGCCGCGCGTGAAGCGGTAGGCCTGGTCACCAACCCCAATACCATCATCATCGACGCCTCCAGCGCCCATCGGGTCTCACCGGATTGGGTATACGGCGTGCCGGAACTGCCTGGCCAGCGCGAACGGCTGCTCAACAGCAACCGCATTGCCAACCCGGGCTGTTACCCCACGGGCATGACACTGCTGACCAAACCGCTGGTCGATGCCGATCTGATTCCCAAAGACTACCCACTCGCGGTGCACGCCATCACCGGCTACAGCGGCGGCGGCAAAGCCATGATCGCCGACTACCAGAGCCGCAGCGGTGCCGACCTCGAAGACATCGCCGCCCGGCCCAAGAACCTCGACCTGATGCACAAACACCTGCCAGAAATGCAGCGCATTCCGGGCTTCCAGTTTCCACCGGTATTCGTACCCACCGTCGGTAATTTCGAGCAGGGCATGATCGTTCAGGTGCCGCTCCATGCACGTTTGCTGGGGGGGCCGGCCACGGCCCTGCATGAACGCCTGGCGGCTACGTATGGCGGCGAACCATTTGTGCATCTGTTCCCGTTAAACGACCAGTCCCAACTTGAAGACGGCTTCCTGAAACCGACCGCCTGCAACGGTACCAACCGGGTCGAACTGTTCGTTTACGCCGCTGATAATGGCCTGATCATGCTGATGGCGCGGCTCGACAACCTGGGCAAAGGCGCATCCGGCGCCGCCGTACAAAACATGAACCTGCGTCTGGGGCTCGACGAAACCACAGGCCTGCTATAAAACGCCAACATAATCGATGAGAATCTCCCGAATCTACCTGCCCGAAGCCGATGGCCCGGGCACCCGGCTGACGCTGCCAGAGAGTGCCCATGGCCACCTGGTGCGCGTATTGCGCCTGGGTGATGGCGCACCGGTTGAAGTGTTCAATGGTCGGGGTGAACGTTTTGCCGCCCAGCTTACCGGTGTCTCAAAACGCAGTGCATCAATCAGCCTCGACAAACAGCTTGATTCAGTACCACCCTCACCGCTGGCAACGCATCTGGGCCTGGTGATGTCCAAAGGCGACCGCATGGACATTGCCTTACAAAAAGCCACAGAACTCGGTGTCAGCGAGATCACCCCGCTGACCAGCGAACGCTGCGACCTACGTCTGAAAGTCGACCGACAAGACAAAAAACAGCAACACTGGCGGGGTGTAATCACCAGCGCCTGCGAACAATGTGGCCAGGATACCCTGCCGATATTGAACCCCATTCAGTCTTTGCACGACTGGGCCAGCGCCCGGCAGCAACCGCTCAAACTGGTGCTGCATACCGCTGCCCAACGTCCGGCCTGGCCTGCCAGCGCCCCGGCGTCAGTGGCGTTTCTGGTCGGCCCCGAAGGCGGTTTAACGGACGATGAAGTGGCCCATGCGCAGCAACAGGGTTTTCAAAGCTGGCAACTGGGGCAGCGCATTCTCAGAACGGAAACCGCACCTCTGGCCATGCTGGCCATTCTGCAGCACCGCTGGGGCGACTTGTCGTAACCTTTGGCGTGTGGTCTGAACATCGACGCCTTGCGTCATAGCTAAACCCCACTTGGTCAAACCAATGTTTGGAATTTAAGTACTGGCAGCTGCACGATGCGAGCGGTGGGTGCCACTCAACTAACATTCTACTGAAAGGCAAACAGCCGTCGCGCGTTGGCATAGCTTTGGCGCAGCACCTCTGCGACCGGCACCTGTTTCACATCCGCGATTTTCTCAATGATAAACGGCAGATACTTGGGCGCATTTTCGCGGCCCCGATAAGGCGCCGGTGTCAGGAAGGGAGCATCGGTTTCGACGACCAGTTGCTCCATGGGCGTAGCCGACAGCATCTCGCGAACATTATCCGCTTTGTTAAACGTAATAATGCCGTTAAACCCCAGCATAAAACCCTGTTCGAGACAAAATTTGCCCAGTTCCAGGCCCGAGGTAAAGCTGTGGATAACGCCCTTCTTCGCCAGACTGGGCGCAAACTCTTTTAAAATAGCCTGAGTATCGGCATCCGCTTCCCGGGTGTGAATAACAACCGGCTGATCCAGCTCGGCCGCGATGGCCAACTGCTCGGCAAACACCCGACGCTGAACCTCACGATCGGCATGATCGTAGTAATAATCGAGCCCGATTTCGCCAATGGCCACAATCCGCTCATCGCGCCCATGGGCGCGCAGCTCTGCGGCCGTCTCAGCGGTGTAGGCTTCCGCATCGTGCGGGTGCACGCCCTGGGTGGCATGAATCATCGGGTCGAGGTCACGCAGCTCCCGCACGCGGGCCAAATTGTCCGGCGACACCGCAATGGTTACCACGCGCTCAATGCCCACTGCTCGCGCCTGGGCCAGCACCTCGACCAGAGCTTCATCCTTCAGGTAATCAAGATGGCAGTGGGTTTCGATGATCGGGTGGTCAAACACCGGTATATCACGCTTGTTTCGGCTCATCAGGGGTCTCAACGGTCAGGCAAAGAATATGGGTGGCCAGTGTAATGATCCGAACACCGTAACGCCAACCCACAACCGACCACGGGCGAACGGTGGCTCCTTACGGTCGCTATGCCGGCCTCCCACTCATCAGTCGTACCCAAACCCCGCACACAATGCGATTAATTTATCGGAGCCTGTCGACAATTTTGGGGCGTAAAACCAACCTCACAACCAAGCCTCCTACAATCCCCACCACCTTGTTACACTGGCTCGAAACCCGATGAGCCTGCTTCATGTTTCACGTTCTGCCCGGCAACCAACTCGACACCCTGATCGACCCGCTCGCCACCCTGCTGGCACTGCCGGTCGATAACCCACTGCAGCCAGACACCATTCTGGTGCAGCATCAGGGCATGGCGCACTGGCTGAACATGAAGCTTGCCGACCACCCGACACGCCAGATCAGTATGAACCTGGAGTTCCCGCTGCCGGTGCAACAGATGTGGACGCTGATTCGTCAGGTGCTAGGCGCAAAACAAGTGCCGGAACAATCACCCTATCGTCGCGAAGTACTCGTCTGGCGCCTGCACGATCTGCTCGGTCAGTCTGCCATTACCACCGAACCCGCGTTCGCCGAACCCACCCGCTACTGGCAAAACCAGTCGGGCCGCCAACAGCCGCTGCGCCGGTTCCAACTGGCCGAACAACTGGCCGATTTGTACGAGCAATATTTAATGTACCGGCCCGACTGGATAGACCGCTGGGAAGCTGGGCAGGACGACCACTGGCAAGCCCGGCTCTGGCGCGAGCTGGTCCGCAACGAGCCCAACCACCCGCTCGCCCTGCTCAAGCGCGCCATGCAGCAGCTCGACACCCCGGCCGAGCCACTGCCCGAACGGCTGTTCATCTTCGGCATCAACAGCCTGGCCCCGCTCTGGCTAGATTTTCTGAAAGCCCTGTCGGACCGGGCAGGCATGGACATCCACCTGTTTCACCTCAACCCCAGCGACGACTACTGGGGCGAAACCACCAGTGAAAAGCAAGCCGCCCGAAAGCGTGCCGACTGGGTGTTAAAAGGCAACGACGCGGACGACCTGGCTATTGATGTCGGCAACCCACTGATCGGCAACCTGGGCAAACAGGGCCAGGCGTTCGTCAACCTGCTCAGCGACCGGGCCGACATCGAAACCCCTGTCTTTGTTGAACCCCAAGGCGACACCCTGCTCAGCCAACTGCAACGGGACCTGTTAAAACTGCGCGACGGCCGCGAGCAACCCACCGACCTAAGCGACCACTCACTCTGCGTCCGCAGCGCCCACAGCGCCCTGCGCGAAGTGCAGGGCCTGCACGACTGGCTGCTGCACCAGTTCAATGCCGACCCGACCCTGACCCCAAAAGACGTACTGGTGATGTGCCCCAACGTCGAAGACTACGCCCCCTTCGTTGAAGCCGTGTTCGCCCGCCGCTTCGACGACATCGGCGAAGACGTACCACCGCTGCCCTGTTCCATCGCCGACCGAAATTTAAAAGACGCCGACCCCACCGTCGCCGCCTTTCTCGACCTGCTGACCCTGCCGGACGCCCGCTTCCAGGTCACCCAGGTTATCGGCTGGCTGCGCGTGCCGGCCATTCAACAGCAATTCGGCCTGGCCCAGGACGACCTCGACCCGCTCGCCCGCTGGCTCAACGCCGCCTGTGTGCACTGGGGGCTCGACAACCAGCACAAACGCCAGTTCATTCAGGGTGAATCAGAGGCTGGCAACGACAACACCAACCACAATTTCAATGACAGCTTTAATGACAACTACAGCTGGCAACAAGGCCTGGAACGCTTACTGGTCGGCTTCGCCTGGGGCGATACCGACACCGTGCTCAACCAGCGCCTGCTGCTGCCCAACGTCGAGGGCAGCGATGCCCAATTACTCGGCAAGCTCGCCGCCTTCGTCCACACCCTGAAACACCTGGCCGCCGACCTGCACCGGCCACGCACCGCCAGCGACTGGCAAAGCTTCCTGCAAGACCGGCTGCGCCTGGCCCTGTTCGCCACCGGCGCCAGCTTCGAAGCCGCCCACGACGACCTGCGCGACGCCCTGCGCGAACTCAGCGAACACAGCCAGCAGGCCGGCTTCACCGGCACCCTGCCGCTGGCCGTGGTGCGCCACGCCCTGCAACAGATGTTCGCCAGCCCCGCCCGCACCGGCCGCCAGTTCATGACCGGGCAAATCACCGTCTGCTCCATGGTGCCGATGCGCTCGGTGCCCTTTAAAGTGCTGGCCATTCTGGGCCTGAACGACGGCGACTTCCCGCGCCAGCGCCCGCCGCTCGGGTTCGATTTAATGGCCAACGACACGCCTCGACTGGGCGACCGCTCACGCCGGGGCGACGACCGCTACCTCTTCCTCGAAGCCCTGCTCTCGGCAAGAAACGCCCTTTACCTCAGCTACCAGGGCCGGGATGTAAACACCAACACCGAACGCCAGCCCTCGCTAGTGCTGACCGAACTGTTCGCCTACCTCGAGGGCGCCACCGGCTGGCGCACAAACACCGGCATCAACGCCCTGCCACTGCAACCGTTCGCCGCCGAGAACTATCTATCAGAACCCGATCCAAAAACCACAGAGCCCGGCAACACGGAACCGGCCAACCCCTGGCCCAGCTTCGACAGCCGCTGGCTGCGCCTCGGCCAACCGCTGGCTAACCCGAACAACACGCCCGTGCTGGCAGAACCGGACTGGCCCGACACCCTCACCATCGAACAACTGGTCAGCTTCGCCGAACACCCGGCCCGCGCCTTCGCCCGCCAGCGGCTCGGCCTCTTCCTCGGCTTCGAAGACACCCCCGACCTGGCCGACGCCGAACCCTTCGCCGCCAACCACCTAGACCGCTACCAGCTGCAGCAGGAACTGATCGCCACCCGCTTCGACGCCACCCTGCCCGACGCACCAACCCAACTGACCAAAGCCCGCCTCTCCGGCCGCCTGCCCGACAACCCCCTGGTCGACGACACCCTCGCCGACTGGCAAGCCCAGGCCGACGCCTTCAGCGAGCACTTACTATCGCTCGGTGCCGCCCAGCTTGAGCACGAACCAGTCGAACGCGAATTCGACAACGCAATAAAAGTAAGCGCTCAATTACCGCGCCTGCCCGGCGGCGAACTGCTGTTTTGGCGGCTGGCCGATGCCAAAGGCAAAGACCACCTGCGCCTCTGGCTGCACCACCTCCTCGCCAACACCCAATCGGAAACGATCACCCTGGGGGTCTTCCGCGAGCGCAAAAAAGACGAAGTCTACGCGATTAACTTCGCCCCGATGACGGCCGACACCGCCCGAACCGAACTCAGCCACTGGCTCGCCTTCTGGCGCCGTGGCCAGTGCGAACCCCTGCCCTGGCACACCGACATCGCCCTGGAAATGACCAAACCTCGCGAACGCCGGGAATACACCCCAGCCGACTACGACAAAGCCTGGTTCGGCGACGGCTGGTTCAGCAACGGCCTCAGCGACGACCCCTACATGGCCTGGTTCTGGCCCGAACAGCCGGAGCACGATGCACTATTCGAAGGAGTAACGGCACTCTATGCGCCCCTGTTCGAACACCGGGCGCAGGAAACCCTGCAAGTAGAAAAGGAATAACAAACACGCCTGTTTCGTGAATATACGCTACAATAGTCGCTGATTAGACAAAAACGTGGTGTATATTCACATGTTACTCAGCGATCTCGGCCTGTTTATCCGAAAAGAACGCAAGGCAGCAGGCCTGTCCATACAGTCCCTGGCTGAGCTAGCCGGTGTCGACCGTACCACTCTGTCGAAGCTGGAAAACGAGCGCCTT
Organism: Saccharospirillum sp.; assembly: GCF_040881935.1. Classification (NCBI taxonomy): domain Bacteria; kingdom Pseudomonadati; phylum Pseudomonadota; class Gammaproteobacteria; order Oceanospirillales; family Saccharospirillaceae; genus Saccharospirillum; species Saccharospirillum sp. Next base: position 15,188 of record NZ_JBBECH010000040.1, read on the forward strand.
CCAGAAATGGGGTATGCCAAGCTGGAACGGGTGCTAGCGGTGCTGGGGTTCGAACTAACCGCCCAGGCAGTTCAGGGCCTGCCAACGCTTAACGACCTTCAACGCCAGAATCGGGAGGGCCAGTAATGGCAACTCGACACCGGGCTCGTGTGACGGTCGATGACAACGCCGTGGGTGAATTGACCAGCCCTGCAAGACCGGACCCCTCCGTATTTCTCTATAACACGGGCACCGCGGCCGACAATGCCGTGTCGGTTACCATGCCCGTGCAGAGGGATGCCTACTTGTACCACGGCCTGCATCCGGTTTTTGCACAAAACCTGCCCGAAGGGTATCTCGGTGACATTTTGAAAAAGACCATCGCCAAACTGTATGGCCCCGGAGACCTCACCCTGCTCACCGCCCTGGGCCGGTTCCAGGTCGGCCGAGTTGCCATCGTCGATCCGGATAAGGCTGACGATGCCACTCAGTACAAGGGCGAGTCACTCAACGAACTACTAAACTCCGGCAACAGCGGGTTATTTGAGGAGTTGGTTGAAAAATACGCACTGCGTTCCGGTGTTTCTGGAGTTCAACCCAAGGTTATAGTGCCAGCCCTGGCGGCTGAGCGAACCACCCTCAAAACCGGCGGCTTCATCGTAAAAAGCTGGGGCGACGATTTCCCGGAACTGGCCGCCAACGAATATTTTTGCATGAGCCTGGCCAAAGCGGTTGGCCTGCCAGTTCCCGATTTCAATCTATCCGCCGATGGCCAACTATTCATCATGAAACGCTTCGACCGAACCGGCAGCGGCCAATGGCTGGGTTTTGAAGACGGCTGCGTGCTGCAAGGCCGGTCACCCGAAGAGAAATACAGCGGCAGCTATGAGCAACTGTCTAAATCCCTTGTCGCGTTCCTTTCGCTGGCTCATCGCAAAAAAGGATTGCACGCCTTGTTCCTGTCGGTCCTGGTCTCCTGGGCGGTCCGCAATGGCGATGCCCATTTAAAAAACTTCGGCATCGTCTACGACCAGCCCTTTGGCGAACGCAGACTAGCGCCCACCTACGACATCGTCTCAACAGTGCCCTACCTGAGCCAGGACGTACCGGCCCTAACCCTGGCGGGACGCAAAGTCTGGTGGCCGCTAAGCTATCTGGTCGCCTTCGGCCGCGCCTCATGCAGCCTATCGCACTCCGAGATTCGCAACGCGCTGAAAACCACTGGCAAAAGCCTGCAGCAGCAGGCACAGCTCATTCATCAATACCGCCAAACCCACCCCAGCTTTTCCGAAGTGGGGACAGCCATGGAAGCGATTTTTCTGACCAGTGCCAGAGATATTGAGCACTACCTGAACAAAGTCGATAGCTAAGCAGTTGCAGGTTAAAAGGATTTTTTTGCATCCCTTTGTCGATTTTTCAGCAGCCGGTGCGACTACCCGATAAGAGATGCGGCGGAATCAAACCGCTGACGTCCTGTCGCCATTCGGGTGCAGTAAAGCTGCGCCGGAATGCCCTCAAAAACCACGCCAAGGAGACACACCATGAACACACCCGCCAAAAACACGATTTGCCTCTGGTACGACGGCGGTGCCGAAGAGTCGGCCCGGTTTTACGCCGAGACCTTTCCGGATTCGTCAGTCCAGGCGGTGCATCGTGCTCCGGCGGACAATCCATCCGGGAAAGCGGGAGACGTCCTGACCGTGGACTTCACCGTCATGGGCATCCCGTGCCTCGGGCTGAACGGTGGGTCCACATTCACACACAGCGAGGCCTTTTCGTTTCAGGTGGCCACCAACGACCAGGCCGAGACGGATCGCTACTGGAATGCCATTGTCGATAATGGCGGGCAGGAGAGCATGTGCGGGTGGTGCAAGGATAAGTGGGGGGTGTCGTGGCAGATAACACCGGTCGCAATGACAAAAGCTTTCACCAACCCCGACCCGGCCATCGCCAAACGCGCCTTCGAAGCGATGATGGAGATGAAGAAGATCGACATCGCCACGATCGAAGCGGCTTGTCGCGGCTGAACCTTCAGAAATAGGCCACGACAAAATGGCCCGGGTACTGGCCGCTCTGGAGCTCGAACTGACCACTAAAGCCATCGTCCTACCCACCTTGAGCGACCTGCAAAGGATGAACAGAGAAGACATATGAAGCCACCAAACCAAGTGTCAGGTGCCGGGCATGCCTTTCCGGGGTAGTCCGTAGCATGGATGCTACGGTCTAGGCCCCATGGACGGGTTCACGCCGACCCCGGAAAGGCATGCCCGGTGCCTGACACGGACTCATGGCACTGTAGCCAAACCAACCACCAATTCATTTGCACAGCCACCGCCACCTTGCCAGAATGCCCTAAACGCTCCCGGTAACCCAAAACACAGATGTCGGACCACGCCCTGAAGGAACTCAAAGCCGAGACGCTGCCCCTGCACGGCCGCCAGCTCATTGAAGCCAGCGCCGGCACCGGCAAGACGTACAACATCACCCGGCTTTACCTGCGCCTGCTGCTGGAGCAACAGCTCAGCGTTGAACAGATACTGGTGATGACCTTCACCAAGGCCGCCACCGCCGAACTGAAAGGCCGCCTCGGCCAACTGATTCGTGAAGCACACGACCACTGGGGCGAAATTAACGAGCCGTTCTTCACCGAACTCGCCAACCGCATCGAGGCCCCCAAAGCCCGCGCCCTGCTGCACAACGCCCTGCTCAACCTCGACGAAGCGGCCGTATACACCATTCACGGCTTCTGCAAACGCGCCCTCACCCAGCAGGCCTTCGCCAGCGGCATCAGCTTTCACGCCGAGATGGAAGCCGACAGCAGCGCCCTGATTCTGGAAGCCCTGCAGGACTGGTTCCGGCGCGAAGCGCGGGGCGATGGCTTTGAACACCTGCAACGCTTCTGGGCCACACCGGACGACTTTGCCGCTGAATGGGGCCGCACCATCGGCGGCAGCGAGACCGTCGCCGAACCGAAGCTGACCGACCCGCAAGCCGAATGGAACGCCTTCTGCCAGCACTGGGCGGAAGAGGCCGAGGCGTTCTACACCCTGAACGTTAAACCCCGCCGGGGCGACGCCAGCACCGCCGAATGGCAGGCCAGACTCGATGAACTGACCGAGCTCAGCCGCCAACTCTGGCCCGGCGCCGTGCCCGACGTATTCACCGGCAAATTCAGTAAAGACGCCTTCAGCACCGCCAAAAAAGAAGCCGCCATGCCGCACCTGCAAGCCCTGGCGCAGCAACTGGCCGGCATGGAGCGCGAGCAAAAAGCCTGGTGGGCCTGGCAGGGCATCACCTTCGCCCGGGCACATTTGCACGCCAGCAAAGACCGGCTCGACCAGCTCGACTTCAACGACCTGATCATCCAGCTCCGCCAGCGCCTGCAAGACGTTGATGCCGGGCCAGCGCTTGCTGCCAAGCTCGCCGAGCAATTCCCGGTCGCCCTGGTCGATGAATTTCAGGATACCGACCCGGACCAGTACGCCATTCTCGATGCGCTCTACCCCAAAGGCAGCCAGAACCTGCTGTGCATGATCGGCGACCCGAAACAGGCGATTTACGGCTTTCGCGGCGGCGACGTCTTCGCCTACCTGAAAGCCCGCACCGACGCCGACCAGCGCTGGCACATGGACACCAACTTCCGCTCCCACCCGGCCGTGGTGCAGGGCTACAACCGGCTGTTTTACGGCGCGCACCCGCTCGATGCCAGCGGCAAGGTGCACACCGGCGAATCCGGCAAGGTGTTCGGTTTCGGCATCGACTACGTACCGGTCAAAGCCGGGCGAACCGACATGCCCGACATAACCGACCCGGCCGAGCGCGGCGCCGTGCAATGGTGCCTGCTGCCCGCCACCGAAGACGAACCCAAAGGCTACAGCCGCGCCGCCATGGACACCCTGGCCGACTGGGCCGCCCGGGAGATCCGTCGCCTGCTGGCCGAGGCCCGGCTCGACGACAAGCCGGTGCAACCCGGCGACATCGCCGTGCTGGTGCGCAGCAAAACCGAAGCCGAGGTGCTGCAAAGCGCCCTGCGCGAACACCAACTCGCCTCGGTCTACCTGAGCGCGCGCGACAACGTACTGCAAAGCCCGGAAGCCGACACCCTGGCCCGCGCCCTGAACGGCATCCTCAACCTCGAAAACGACCGCGCTTTAATCGCCGCGCTCGCCACGCCCTGGTTCGGCTACGACACCGACCGCCTGTTCCAACTGCAACAAGACGAACACGCCTGGGCCGAGACCCTGTTCGAAGTCACCGAACTGCGCGAACGCTGGTTCAGCCAGGGCCTGATGAGCATGGCCCTGCACCTCTTCCAGCGCCACGTGCGCCCGCACCCGCAGCGCCACGAACGCACCCTCACCAACAGCCTGCACCTGCTCGAGCTGCTGCAACAGGCTAGCCAACAACACCGCCAGCCGTGGGAACTGCTGCACTGGTTCGACCAGGCGCGGCAGGACGACACCCTCGCCAACATCGCCCAGTTGCGGCTGGAAAGCGACGCCAACCTGATCCAGGTGATCACCCAGCACGGCGCCAAGGGGCTGGAATACCCCATCGTGTTCCTGCCCTTCGTCAGCTACGGGCGCAGCAAACCCAAGCAACCGCCGATGCTGATTCGCTACCACGACCGGCAAACCTTCGACGCCGTGCTCGCCATGAACCCGAGCGACACCGAACGCGACTGGTACGACGAAGAACAGGCCGCCGAAGACATCCGCCTGCTGTACGTCGCCGCCACCCGCGCCCAGCGCCGCCTCTATCTGATGGCCGCCGAATTCCGGGAACTGGAACGCTCACCCCTGGCACGCTGCCTGGGCAGTAAAACCTTTAGCGCACTGAGCGCCCAACTCGACGACTTCGCCCACCAGGGCAACGGCGCCGTACTGAACCTGGCCGACACCCCACTGCCAGACGCCCCGGCCCCAACCCGGGCTCAGGCCACACCCGCGCACGCCGCCGTGTTCCGTGGCCGCATTGAACGCGACTGGTGGCTCAGCTCCTTCTCGGCGCTGACCCGCAACGCCCGCCACGGCGGCCTGGCCACACCAGACCGCGACCAGGACGAACCCGAACAACCAAGCCAGGCCCCCGAAGACAAACCGCTGCGCTTCCGCCTGCCCCGCGGCGCCGAAGCCGGCAACCTGCTGCACGACCTGCTCGAACGGCTCGACTTCCAACAGCCTGATTTCAGCAGCGAGATCGCCTGGGCCGAACAACGCTACCCGGCCCTGCTGCAGGTAGGCGCCGCACCCGCTAGCACCAGCGCAGACGCACAAGGCCGCCAGCAACCGAGCACCCTGCGCCCGGCCCTAACCGCCTGGCTGCGCGACCTGCTCAACACCGAACTGCCCGGCGGCGCCCGCCTCGCCGACCTGCCCATGGCCCAGACCCGGCGCGAAGCCGCCTTCTATTTCCCGATGGCAAGCAAAGGTCAGGGCCTGGCGCGCATACTGGGGCAACACCGCCAGCGCAGCAGCGGCGAGGCCAGCGACGCCTTCGTCAGCCTGCCCGAACCCAAGCGCCTGAAAGGTATGATGCACGGCTTTATCGACTTGATTTACCAGTGGCAGGGGCGCTATTACGTAGTCGACTACAAATCCACCTGGCTCGGCGACCGCCTGAACCACTACAACGACAGCGCCCTGACCGAGAGCGTGCGCAGCAGCTTCTACGACCTGCAATACCTGCTCTACACCCTGGCCCTGCACCGCTACCTGCGCACCCGCCTGCCGGATTACGACCCGGCCAAACACCTCGGCGGCACCCAATACCTCTACCTGCGCGGCATGACCGAAGGCCAGACCACCGGCATCTATCACCGCAACCCGGACCTCGACGCCCTGCACGCCCTCGACACCCTCTTCACCGGCACGGAGACCCCAGCATGACCACCGAACCAACCAATGGGCAAACTCCAAACCAACCGGGTAACTCTCTCAATGTGGGAGGCCAGTCCCCCGGGCGACAGGAAACATCCCAACCACTGCTACAAACCGCGCGCCAGGGCCTGGCCAACACAACCGACCTCGACCTCTACCTCGCCGCCCAACTCTGCGACTGGCTAAACTGCCACGAACACTGGCTATTCCACAGCATCGCCGGCGCCAGCCACACCCTGCAACAGGGCCACAGCTGCCTCTACCTGCCCGCCTGGGCCGGCCGCACCGAATGGCACAACGACGACAAACCCGGCTACACCTTCCCGGCCCTGGCAGACTGGCTAAACCACCTGAACCAACTGCCCATCGGCCCCGACGACAACGCCCCCATCGTGCTCGACGGCGACCGCCTCTACCTGCGCCGCTACTGGCAATTCGAACAGGAACTGGCCGGCTACCTGCGCCAGCGCATGCAAGCCGATTCAGACGCAGCTCAAGTTGACACCAAAGCCACCAAAAGCGCCCTGCACACCCTGTTCCCGGCTCTGGCCGAACCCGGCGAGCAAAACTCCGAAAAACAAACCGACTGGCAAGCCATCGCCGCCGCCAACGCCCTGTTCAACGGCTTCAACATCATCGCCGGCGGCCCCGGCACCGGCAAAACCTACACCGTCACCCGCCTGCTCGCCCTGCTGGCGATGACCAGCCCGCACGACCTGAGCATTCGCATGGCCGCCCCAACCGGCAAAGCTGCCCAGCGCCTGGCTGAATCCATCCGCGAAGCGAAAAGCGACCTCGCTGGCCGCATCGACCTGCTCGCCCTGAACAGCATTCCCGACGAAGCGACAACCTTGCACCGCTTACTCGGCGTCATTCCCAACCAACTCGACTTCCGCCACAACCAGCGCAACCCGCTCGACTGCGACGTACTGCTGGTCGACGAAGTCTCCATGGTCGACCTGCCGATGATGACCCGCCTGTTCCGCGCCCTGCCGGAACACTGCAAAGTCATCCTGCTCGGCGACGCCGACCAGCTACCGAGCGTAGCCGCCGGCAGCGTACTAGCCGACCTGGCCCAACGCCCCCACCCGGGCTACAGCCAGGAAAGAACCAAAGCCCTAAAAGCCCTGGGTTTAAAGGTTCCTACTCAAAGCTCGCAGCTCGCAGCTCACAGCTCGAATCTCACAGCTCCAAACTTTTTAACTTTCCTCACCCACAGCCGCCGCTTCGGCCAACACAGCGGCATCGGCCGCCTGGCCGCCCAGGTCATCAATGGCGAAGCCGAAGCCAGCCTCGCCACCCTGAAAAGCGACGCAGAAGACCTGGCCTGGATACCGGCCGACAAAGCCCAACAACAGATCAGCCACTGGGTAGACCACTGGTACCGCCCCATCGCCAGCGCCGCCGACAAAACCGCCGCCTTCGACGCCCTGTTCCAATTCCGCCTACTCTGCCCGGCCCGGGTAGGCCCACTGGGCGTAGAAGCCCTGAACGAACGGATACTCAAAACCCTGAACCCAACCCGAGCCCCCTTCTTCAAGGGCCAGCCAATCATGATCACCGAAAACCACTACGGCATAGGCCTCTACAACGGCGACATAGGCCTCATCTGGCCCGACGAAACCACCGGCCACCCGATGGCCTGGTTCCAGACCGGCGACAACGACTACCGCCCACTGGCACCCGGGCGCTTGCCCCGGTTCGAGACGGTGTATGCGATGACGATTCACAAGACCCAGGGGTCAGAGTTTGAGCGAGTGGCGATTGTGTTGCCTGAACAGGCGATGGGGTTGTTGAGCCGGGAGTTGGTGTATACCGGATTGACGCGGGCTAAGCGGGAATTGTTTGTTGTTGGGAATGAGGGGGTTTGGTGTGAGGGGGTGGCTAAGAGAGTGGAAAGGTTTTCCGGGCTTAGAACTAGACTTATTTAATTGACCACAGATATTTCTGTAGTAACCTAATTTCAATACATCAGAATCAGCAGGTTTAAGATGAAAATATCCTCTAATCTTTTTGACGCCAGAATAAATGCGACTAACATATTAATTGAATTATCGATCGGTGAATATGAGAAGCTTGTAAAAGAAGTAATAGCAAACAATGAATTTCAACGAAAGAGAGTGCGATCATCAAAAACCGTATATGCACTATTAAGAGAAGACATACTAAAGCAATGCGTTATACCCCCAATAGTTTTGGCATTAACAACTGAAATATCAGATGCCATCCAGTCTAACGAAGAAGAATTTATAAAAAAAATATCAGAACAAAAGGATCACTTAGTTATATTAGATGGCCTTCAGAGAACTTACACAATTTTTGATCTACTAGCCGATTTGCGTGGAAATAATGATGAAATAACACTGGAAAGAATGCTATCCTCGAAATTGAGAATAGAGATTTACGTGGGACTTAATAGACTTGGAATTCTGTACAGAATGCTAACGCTCAATACAGGGCAAACCCCCATGTCACTCAGACAACAAATCGAAATGTTGTACTTAGACTACCTATCAAAACCCACTGAAGGTATAGAACTGATCAAAGAGTCGGATGGCAAAATGGCTAAAAACATTGATCAGTATAATTTTAAAGATGTCGTCGAAGGCTTCAACGCCTATCTTGATAGAGATGAACTCCCCATTGATAAAGCAAATATTTTAGAAAACATAAATAGCCTTGAAAAACTTTCTCGTGAAAACCAAAGCTCTGAACTTTTCGAAAAGTACCTTACTTCACTCCATTCTGTTATCAAAAAATTAGTCGAACTATGCGGTGACGCCTCTATATCTGAAGACTACGAAAAGGAAAATGGCACTCCATTTGGAAAAAACGCAACGCAAGTTTTCAAGAAACCACAAGCTATTTCTGGCTATGGTGCAGCCCTTGGAAAGCTCATTGATTTTGAAGCTCTTAAGCAAATTGATGACGTTTCAACCATATCTAGTAGTTTAGTAATTACGGATAGCAATGAATTTCTTGAGGAGGTTAACAATGCATTGCTCTGGCTTAAAAATAATAGTAAAAAAATAGGCAATGCACAGCGAAATTACTTTACATTCTTCTTTAGAGACTTACTAAACCCTGATGCAGACACGTTCAAAAACCCAGTTGAAGCGAGCAAATCAGCTTTAAGAAAATACCAAGCACAGAACATGTAAGGGGTTAAAGCGTGGCTGTAAACTTATTCAGAAATGGGATCAATACTACATACAGTTATTCTGAGTTTAAAGACAATGAATTTATTTTAGAAAACAATGGTTCTAGAATAAATTTCAAGAGCCCGTTAGAGCTTGACCCATCATTTGACAACAAAGAATTTGATATACACTTTTTAGCCAAAAAGAACATTATCGAAAATGAGATATTTCAAGTCTTTCTCAATACACCTAGCAAGAAGCGTGTTGGCTGGTTAATTCCAGCAATTTCTCTAAACTCCACTGATCACGACTATTCCACAAATCAGCATTTCCTAAAATATGCTTTCGCAGCGATTAAGGAAATTTTGCAGTCCACCGATGAACAAATATTTAGGAATCATCTCGACTCTGACCAAGATGATTTTACCATAACGGATTTACTTCATGAATCAACAGCGATTTTGATAATTAGCAATGAAACTTTAGATGATACACATGTTTTTGACATTGATAGAGCATCCCCATCTTTAGTAAAACGTGGGTACATAAAGCTAGGACAATTTAACCCAGATGACATTAAATTAGAAATAAAAAGCAAAGACAACAATGGCAAATTCTATGTAGATCTACTATCGAAAGAAATAAATGGCTATGAGCTAATTAGTGAGCTATTGAACAGCTCAGTAGCATTTGAGAAAAAGCCTGTATTCCAATTTTTTCTAATATACCAAGTCTTTGAACTTTTAATTGACGACATATTCAAAAATGAACAAGACAAACTTATAGCTGAGCTAAATAATTGTAGATACGATACTGGTAAAAGCAAAGAAGTACTGGGGAAAATTCAAAATTACTCATCGGAAAAGAAGAGAATGGAGCTACTTGTTTATAAGTACTCAATGCGTTCCGATAGAATGGATGATTTAAAACTGCAATGTAATCAACTTCTAGGGTTAATAAATAGAGATACTGAACATAACTTTCAAGGATATTTTTATAACCTTAGAAACTTCATATTCCATCAATACCGTGACTTTCCTGAGAGTGGAAATAGTACACTTGAGGAGCTTATCTCGACCTTACTGGAAGTACTTTCTGACATACTTGCAACTTATAAAGTGCCGTCCTCATAAGAAAGTGATTGAACAAATGTAAGCGCCAATAAATCAGCCCCTTGACTCCCCCCAACTTAGTCACCTCTACTC